>DASUWA010000022.1 GCA_036378675.1 Acidimicrobiales bacterium | reverse complement strand
GCAGTTACACGGGTGATCCTGGGCCTGCGGAGCGAGGGTTATCGAAGCAGATCTGGTGCTTGTTGTCGAGGGGTCACGAGGTGGCGTCGATCACCTTGATGAGGCCGTCGTAGAGCTTGGTGCGGAGCGCGTCGGCGTGGGCGGTGGCGTCGTCTCTTTGCCGGCGGAGGATGTCGACGAACTCGACGTCGGTCTTGTAGAACCCGCACCCTTCGCAGATGGTCTGGAAGCGGCAGTCGAGCTCAAGGGGACGGGTGCAGTGGCCGTTGGCGAGAAGCCGGGGATGGGTTCGGGTTGACTCGCTGTCGGTCGCTGATGCTGCTGTGGCGGCGTCGGCTTCGACGGCTTGGGTGGCTTTGAAGTACTGGTCCGCGACGTTGGTGTCGGATATCCGGGCGTAGACCAAGGTCATCCGCGGTGAGCGATGACCCAATAGCGCGGCGATGGCTTCAAGGCTCATCCCCCGGTTGAGGCACTGGGTGGCCAGGGTGTGGCGCAGCTGGTGAGGGTGGACTCTTCCGACACCGGCTCGGCGGGCGACAGCTGCCACGTAGCGGTGGATGGTGCGACGATCGAAGGGGTTGCCGTCGTCGCGTTCGAGCAGGAACCCGTTGCGTGATGGTCCTCGCCAGGCTTGGTAGTCGGTGATCAGCCCGACCAGCAGCGGGTGGAGTGGAACGTTGCGGTCGTTGTGGAGCTTGCCGATCGGGATGCGCAACCACCAGGTGTCGCCGACGCGGTACATGGCGTCATCACGCAGGCCTCCGAGCTCTCCGGCTCTCATCCCGGTGCGGGCCAATAGCTCGACCAGGAGACGGCGGCGACGGTCGGGATCGGTGGCGAGGGTGGCCATGAACTTCGCTGCGGTGGGGTCGTCTAGGAATTTCGGGAGCGGCTCGTCGGCTTTGGGGATATCGCCGGCGAAGATCGGAACTCTGCGTGGCGCGTCGTCCCAGTCCCAGTCGATGATCCGTTCGAAGAAGGTTCGGACCATGCCCAAGTTGTGGCGGATGGTGGTCTTGGACAGCGTGCCTTTGCGTCCCGGTCGCGCAGCTAGAGCCAGCTTGTAGTCCTCGATGTGGGTTCGGCTGATGTCGGCCACTCGAAGGCAGGTCGGGTCGGAGGCTGTTATATGGGCGGCCATGTGGCGCAAGGCCAGTGAGTAGGCCTCGACGCTGGTAGCCCGATGAGAGACCGATACCTGCTCGAGGTAGGCCATCATGGCCGCCACCATTTGCGGTGCTCGCGCTGCGATCTCATCCCAAGAGGTTTCCCGCGGCAGTGGTCCGTTGCAGGGAAGCCCTGCCTCTGCACCGGCGGCGCTCATCGGGCCATCCCCACAGCGGCTTGGGCATCGATGACCTCAGCGGCACGGCGATACTCATCGGCCAGCCAGTCCGAACCCAGATGCAGATACAGCTGGGTGGAAGCGATCGAGCGGTGCCCGGCTTGGGCCTGCAGGGCTTCGATTGACATGCCCGCTTCGCGTAGCCGGGTCAGACAGGTGTGTCTCAGTTCATGGCAGGTGCCATGCACCAGACCGGCGCGAGCCCGGGCACCGGAGATGATCTCGTCCAACCCTTCGATCGACAGCGCCTGACCCCGACGCGCTCCTTTCAACACCACGAACAGCCGGTCGGTCGGCGCGTTCGCCGGACGCTCTTTGTTCATGTAGGCAGCCACGGTGGTGAAGAAACTCGGTGAGACGGGCACCAGCCGCTGATGGCCACCCTTGCCCTCGTTCACGAACACCCGCCACTCACCCAGATGCAGGTCCTCTAGTCGAAGACCGATCACCTCCGCTCGACGCAGACCGCCCAAGGCCATCGCCTGCACCATCGCCCGATCCCGATCGGTGCGAAGCGCTCCCATCAAAGCGGCGAGCTCCTCGGGATCCAAGATGCGCGGCAGACGTCGCACCGCCCGGACCAGCGGCTGGCCACGCAACTCCCGTCGCGTTCGCCGAGTTGGCAAACCCCGCGGGACCGGATTGGTCTCCACCCCGACATCGCCGCGGGTTATCAGATACCCGTAGAACGCCGAAACCGCAGCCAGGCGTCTGCGGATCGTCGACATCGACAGTCCCGACTCGCGATCCGAGATCCGCACCACCTTCTCCGTGCCCGGCCGCGGCTGGCGTTGTGCGGTCACGAACCCCATCACATCCGCCGGGCGAACCTCCACCGGCTCCTTGCCAACGACCGTGAAGAACGCCTTCAGATCGTGCGCGTACGCCCGCACCGTGTTCGGCCGGGCCCGGCTCGCGGCGAACTCCAAGAACTCGTCCACCAGCCGATGACCAACAACGAAGCGCTCGCCGCCGCCCTCACGGGCGATCCGGCGAACCTGCGGAGACCAGACCATGATGATCCTCCCTGTCCGAGCTCCGCCCAGGAAGATTTTCCCCGGGCGAGTCGCTCAGCAGGTGGATCACCCGTATAAGTGCAGTTATGGGATGCCTCCCCTTTCGGTATCAATCGGTGTTGAGCCCCGCGATGAGATCCCCGCTGGGCTACCGTCCCAACGCGCTTGCATTTTCGCGCTCGTGGTCCCGCTCGCTGGCGTTGATGGGCAGCATCTCAATCCGGTGGCCGTCTGGGTCGGAGATGAACACCGAGTTGCGTGGTGTGATTTCGAAGGCTTCGATACCAGCCTCAGTAAGTCCCGCTACGAGCAACTCGACGTCGACGACGTCGACGTTCAGGGCGATGTGGTTCAGCTCCTCGCCGCCGTGTACGTCGCGGTCGGCCATTTCGAAGAGGTCGAGGCCCTGCATGCCGCAGCGCAAGAAGGAGGCCCTCATACCCGGAACCGATCCGCGGTCATCCAAGCCCAGTGCCTCCATGTAGAACGCCTTTGAACGATCAAGGTCTGTGACGTGAAGCACCAAATGATTGATGCCCGTCACATTCAGCTTCGATGTACCCATTGGTGCACTCCTGGTCGTCACTGACGGTCGAGGGTTCTGCAGGTCGTCAGCCCATCGAAATCAGTTCGAGCTGAATGTTGTCCGGATCGCGGAAAACGAGCACCGCATACCCCTCTCGATCGTTGATCGGTGACTGGAACACGTTCAGCGCTTGGAAGTGTTCTGCCCAGGTGAGAAGATCGGCACGTTGGGCGACCCCGAAGCTCACATGATCGAGCCCAGTCCGCGTCTCGTTGCATGGTTCGGATGCGTTGTCCGAGTGTGTGTGCAGGCCCACACACATTGAGAAGTCCGGCTTGCCAAGGACGATGGCGTATCCCGTACCGTCGGGATGGTCCTCCCTCATGAGCTCCGCCAGACCCAGTACTTCCTTGTACCACGCGACACTGCGGTCAAGGTCGGTGACGGTGAGTGAAACGTGGTGTATCGAGGTGATTTCAGGCATGGTGTGGTCCTCTCACGGCGAACTTGGCCTCAGCGAGTGGTCGCTAGCATTTGGTCGGCTTCCTCGGCACTGAGGGGGGGCCCGATCGGCCTGAGATCATGGGCTTCGGCGATACGTGCGAGTTCGTCCATCGCCGGAAATACCGGCTCGGTCGGCACGATCCGCGCGAGGGCCGGCACCCCGATCTCTCGAATCAGGTCCCGGAAGCTTGCGTTGTCGTGCACGAGCAGGATGCGAGCCTCGCGATCGCCGACGACCCGGAACGTGTGCGGCACGCCACGAGGCATAGACACCCAGTGCCCCGCTCCAACCAACAACTCGTCGTCGCCGCAGCGCACCACCATTTGGCCCTCGAGGATGTACCAGGTGTCGTCCAGGTTGTCGTGGACGTGCAGCGGTGGCGATGCGCCGACTGGCAAGGTCATCTCGAACACGACTGTGTTCATGCCGGTAGCGCAGCGGTGCTCAACGACCAAGGTGTCGAGGAACCACCAAGCCTCGCCGTGTTCGTCCTCGGGGGCGTCAACTACTGCCGTCGTCACTTCAGCTACCTCCTCCTCGCGAGGGACCTGGCCCCAATAGTCAGGATCCCTTACGAATACGGCTACAGTAAGGTATCCTTACGACTGTGTCAACCAGTATCTCCAACCGCCCCGACGGCGAGCCAAGTCCCTACATCGGCGCCCTGTTCGGGGTCGTCTGGCAATGGGTCCGCGACCAGCTTTATGCGGGCGTCGCTGCGGCGGGATACGACGATCTGAACGCCGCCCACGTAGGGCTCTGGCGCTATCCGGGCCTCGACGGACTACGTCCAAGCCAACTTGCGGACCGGAGGGGAATCACGAAGCAATCGGTCAACGAGCTACTCGGGCACCTGGAACAACACGGGTACCTCTTGCGGGTGCCCGATTCCGTCGACCGAAGGGCACGCGTGATTCGGCTCACTCCCAAAGGACGGCGACTCCAGCAGACAATCTATGAAGAGGCCGGGGCCGCCCAGCTACGGATCGAAGAGATCCTGGGAACACAGCGCTTCGCCCAACTGCACAGCTCCCTCGAAATGCTGAGCGAGCAACTCCCTGAGGCTCCGTCGCCCCTCCCTTAACACCAGTGGGAAGGCACATAACGACCACGACCACGGCCTGGACACGTGCGCCCGATTCGGCGATAGGGATGGATTGCGGAGTTTCTTGCGAGCCAACGGCTCTCCGGCGTTAGCCGTCCTCGGCCGCTACTCTGCGCTGGGTGGTTTCCAGTTCTTCAACTCGTCGACGAGTGCGGTCACGGGGGGTGCTTTGGGCCGTGCCTTCAGAAGCTCGTCTGGACGGCGAGTCAACGTGAGAACTACCCAGCCATCGGATGGGCGCTGCCGAAATGGCGGACGGGCGGCGAGTGGCAAGGAGTTTTCCACGAACGCGAGCCCGTTAACCAAGGCGAAGATGACGGCAACGAACCCGAGCCTTCCGATCAGGAGGCAACCCACTGCAATCGAAAGAATGTTGACGATCAATCCCCCGAGCGCAAAAACGACATACCGGGCTCTCGACCGGGGAACTGTTGTCGTTGACGTGAATCCTCTGATTGGCAGTAGTCGGAAGGTTACGGCCGCCCCACCGGCGTGAAACGTGGCTAGGCGCTTCCAAGTTCCCACCTCGACCGCTCGGACCTGAACTCGCATCGCCAGAGCTGCGACTGCGTGTCCCGCTTCGTGGATAATTATGCTCACGTACAGCACGAGCACCCATACACCGAGTCTCGCTGCGATAAACGCTGCTGAGGACACGAGCCGGACAATAGCCCGCCGACCAATATCCTTGGCGCTTGTGTGACATTGGCTCGCGCCTTTCATCTCGCGGTTCGCGCGACGCCGCAGAATGTGCGCTCCCCTCGGTTACGGTCTACGACCGGCTGCAGCGCTGGATTCGGCGATCCGTACCGGTCGGACTTGGTAGCGGCGATACTAAGACGATGCCCGGCAGAACGCAGCCAGATCAGGTTCGATGCGCCTTATGCGGGAAGGAGCAGAAGGAGGTAGGAAAACTGATAGCGACTGAACTCCATCAGGGTCCCCCGTCAGAGGAACATTGGATCGGGGCTCGCCCTGGCGCACCGATCATCTTGATTTGCAACGAGTGTGTTGACTCGCTTTGGGCAACGCTTCACGACGAGCCCTAACCACGGAGCGCACCGCGCCATAACGTCAGCGCATTTGGTTCGGTTGTCAGGTCAACCAGCGCCCCACACTCGGCGATACGGGCGTAGTTCCGAAACTACCGTAGGCAACCGTGGACACTGCCAGAGTCGTGTACTCTCCTTCGGGGATTAGGTACTCGATAATGGTTGTACCGCGGGGTATGCCGCTGATCCAAATACCTCTCACCTGGGCGCTCGGCTGGATCATCTGGTCCTTGCTTCCGGGCGATCAGTGGAAGATTTGGATAACGGTCTCTCGTCCCAGACGCACACTTCTGGGACGGACTCTGTACGAGCCAGGCGTTACAACGCCGTTCATCGGCTTCCGGTCCAAGGAAGATGCGATGGGCGCCGCTCGGGACATGGCCCTGAGAATCGAGCGTGGCGAGGAAATCCCTGGGTTGGAAGACGCCCCAAAGCATCAGGCTTGATTTCTCGACGGCACGCAGAACAATCTGTCTCGCGCCCTTCCGCTCAGATCCGGCTGCCAAGTGGAGCGCTCGGTAATCGGCGTTCCGAGCGGAGGGGGATGGGTCCGGAATGAAGCTATCCCTTCCGCCGTCTGAACTGATTCATCAAGATGTGGGCGAAATGGGTGCTGGCCCGGATAGTCGCCCAGGTTCCATCTTGCATAATGACGCAGACATTCTTCAAAGGACCAAGCGGCAGGTAATCGGTCGTTATTGATTGGATTTGCCATAGCGGAGCGTCGAGGATCGCGGAACCAGGGATCCCAGGTCCGCCATAGGGACCCCATCCGAGAAGGCGTTCCGAAGTTAGGACAAGGACCATGTCCTCCACGACCGGAAAAGCCGTACCAATCGCGGCTTCCAAGTTGCGACGGGCAGTACGGGCGTCGCGAATGGAACGTGGCGTCGGCGGTACTCCTAGCAGTCCTCTCAAGGCCCGGTCGTGAGCGGTTGGGTCGATCGGAGGACCGACCTCTGCCTCAGCTACTACCGACTCACCGTCATGGAGAACGGGACGCAGCTTGTCTTCAGTGAACGGCCACGACTTGGGGTCGTAGGGAGAGTCGATAAACCGATTCTGCCCCGTGGCCGGGCCGGAGTGGTTGACGAGGAGTGGGACGCTGACCAGAGCAGAACGTGAGCGCACTCAGTTATCCTCGGTCGCAACCGAGCCCGCGATATTCGTTGTTATGCGAGGGGCCCGTCTGCCCACAACCTGGTTATCACCTTTAGGACCCCGTGGTTCTCCGAAACAAACGCCGCCGCGGCCCCGAACCTTCCACCTTGGAATCCGCAAGCGCACGTAACCGCTGGATCGTTTCATTGTCTGTCTCAACGAGGCCGACCGTCGGATGCCGTGGGAAGTTGGGGCCGCTCTCGGTGAGGCGGAGGGCGGTTCGGGCTGCACGCTGCTGTGTCTCTGCGTCACCAAGCTGCCTCGCCGCCTCGATGAGAGCCAGATGCCAGCGAAAGAGTTGGTTGTTGAGAAGGCCACCTTGATCTAGGGCTGACTGCAACAACCTCATGCCCTCGTCTCGCTTGGAGTCTTCGTTCGTCGCGATAAGGATCTCTGCTAGCGATACCTCGACCATATGAGTGGTTGCGTTGAGGGTCGGATTCGCCTCGATTAGTTGTCGATACCAGTGCTCGGCTTCATCCATTCGGCCTTGCTGGCGGGCGACATCACCGAGGCGCTCGCGTGCAGTCCAGGCATGAAGCGAAGAGGGGTGCTCGACGAGTACTCGTTGCCAAAGCTTGTAGGCGGCGGTGAGGTTTCCTGCCCCGGCGAGAGATTCGCCCTTGATGTACAGATACTGCCCTCTGCTGTGAGAGCGGGCTCGGCGCAGGCGCTCCTCGAAGTCGCTCTGAGCCTCTAGGTCCCATGCCGGTGACCGAAACCACTCGTCCTCCACGACCCGAGGCTACTGAGCATCCAACGCGCCGAGACTCAACCGCGCCCAGAACAGCAGCATCGAGTTCGGTTGCGAAATCAACTATCGCTACGGATTCGGCGCGATGCGCTCTCCCGAGCCAGCAGGCGGAAAGCGGCCTCAATCTGCTGACGGCTTGGAGTGTCGCGCCACCAGTCGGTTCGGTCGCGCCAATCCGAGATAGTCGCGGTCGCCGCGGCTGTGCGGAGGTCACCCTTGCCGTAACGAAAGTCAAACTCGTAGACGTGCCCCTCGGGCGTGACCGCGATCCCGAACTCCATGTCGGTGTCATCTGGGAAGAAGTCCGCGAGGGCTATCCGGCCCGGCTCAAGACCTTTCGCAGTCAGTAACTCTCGCAGGCGCACCCAAACGGGGTCGTCGCTCTCCCGAAGCAACCGAGTTGACTGTGTGGCCACGTCCTCGTCCACAGACAGATTGTTCCATCCCGAGCGGCCCTGCCGAGGAGGAGGTCAACGGCGAGGCGTCCGGGAATCGGCGATACGAGCGGATTGCTTATCCGTTCGACAAGACGCGTTGGATGATCTCGGGAACCGGCCAGCGCCACCCGAAACCGAGCCTCAACCCTTCGGCGGCTTGCCGCCCCTGCCGGAGCGTGACGAGCGCCTTCCAGAGCGCCCAGCCACGAGCTCGGGCGAGGGTGCCGTCTGTTGGGTCTACCAAGCCGAGAAATGTCTCTCGGGCGTGCCCGTCGAAAGCCGTCCAGGCGATGGTGAGGTCGCACGCGGGATCGGCCACTGCAAGGCACCCGAAGTCGATCACCGCGGTGAGAGTTGTGTCTGTCCCTAGAAGGTTGGATGGCGTGATGTCGCCATGGACCCACACGGGCTCGGCCTCTATCGGGCTGTCAGTCGCTTCGATCCAGACCGCACGCGCCCTCCGATCGTCAATGACAGAGGCAAGCTCGGCAATCGCTGCCTGAGTTACGTCGTCGTAGGCAGCCGGGGAGGCCCCTCTGTAGAAGTTCTGGGGACCTGGACGGGGAGCTCCTGCCGTTGGGACCTTGTGGAGCGCTACCAGGAACACCCCTAGCTGCTCGGCGACCTTCGCTGATATGGGCGTCGGGCTCACCGCCAATGTCTGCCCTGGCAGCCATCGCCGAATCGACCAAGGCCAGCGGAACTGGCAATCGGGCCTGCCCAGTGCGAGGGATTCCGGGATCGCTAGAGGCAGTCGGCCCGCCGCCAGGACGGGTAGCCACTCATGCTCGAGAGCCGGCTGGGCCGCGTACCTCTCGTGGCTTGGAAGGCGGACTGCTAGATCATCACCGAGGCGGAACGTCCGATTGTCGTGGCCGTCGAGCGGCGCAGGGCGCAAGTCCAGCCCAGCCCAGTTCGGGAACTGGGATGCCAACAGGTGGGCGACGAGATCGGTGTCGATGACTGGCATCTTGCCCAAGCTGATCACTGATCAGGCGCCCCGCAAGTCATTTGCTGCCCCTAAGACACCCTGCCCAGAACGCGCGCACATCCCATTACGTTGTCGCGTCAACTGTCGCGCCCTATTTGATGTCATGAAGAAGCGCAGCGCCGCTTTTGCGTGATCTGGTCCGGTGGAGCGGGCAGGGGCGCCGAGCTGTGTGAGGGGTTCTTCGTGGCTATTTCGGTTGCGAACCGCCAGGGTTCCTCCCGTCGACGGGATCCGAGGGTGCGAGGCACACTCGGGGTTTCCACACCAACCCGGAAACGAAAGGAGACCCTGGTGGAACGTGAACAACAGTATGTCGGTATCGATTTGCACCGCCGACGGTCGGTGATCGTGAGGATGAACGACGCCGGCGACGTGTTGAATGTGTTGAAGATCGACAACGATCCTGTGGCTTTGTCGATGGCGGTCGCCGAGGCCGGCCCGGACCCCGAGGTGGTCCTCGAAGCGTGTTACGGATGGTATTGGGCAGCCGATCTGCTCCAGGCCGAGGGCGCCCGCGTGCATCTGGTCGACCCGCTGGGTCTGCATTGGGACACTCGCCGGGTCAAGAACGACGTCAAGGACGCGACTGAATTGGCTAACCGGTTGCGCCGAAATGATGTGCCCGAGGCGTGGATCGCCCCACCCGAGGTCCGGGAGTTACGCGAGCTGGTCCGCTACCGGGCGAAGCTGGTGGCGTTGCGCACCTCCGCCAAGGCTCAGGTGCACGCGGTGATGGCCAAACTCGGGATCCTCCCGCCGATAGGCGACATGTTCGGACCCGCAGGCCAGTCACTGCTAGATGACATGGACTTCCCCGGCCCTTACGGCCTGCGGGTCGAATCATTGCGGGACCTGCTAGAGATCTACGACCGCGAACTGGCCATGGTGGAACGCGAAATCCACAGCTGGCTCAAAGACGGCCGCGGCTACAACGCGATCCAAGCCCTGTGCGGGATCGGCCCGATCACCGCCGCGATCCTGGTTGCTGAGATCGGAGACGTGCACCGATTCGCCTCGGCTCGGCATCTGTGCTCTTGGGCGGGGATGACCCCCAAGCTGCACGAGTCCGACACCACCTCCAACCGTGGCAGGATCACCAAACAGGGATCGACGATCGTGCGTTGGGCGGTGGTCGAATCGGTCGCCCGCTACCACGGCGGAGCACCGATCGCTCCCACCTACCGTCGGATCGCCGAGCGGCGTGGCGGCAAGGTCGGGAACAAGATCGCCAAGGTCGCCGCGGCGAGGAAATTGCTCAAGCTGGTCTACTACGGGCTGCGGGACGGCGAGATCCGCTGCCTGAACCGGGAGGCCGCTTGAACAGGCTCGGACACAGCCAGGACGCGAGCTCGAGGAACGCCGTGGCCCCCACACCCGTGGCGTGGCCGTCTATTTGAGTGAGCCCGTCTGGCTGTGGCCGGAACACACCATGCGAACCAGCGCGAAGGAATGGCCGGCCGCCGAGCACCTTTCGGTCGCCCCGCTCAACGTGTTGAGCAATGGTGAGGTCCGCTGTGTCCAACCACAGTCAACCAAGGACCGCCGCCGGCGGTCCTGAACCGATTGTGGCTGGCGACAACTAAACCCCCGGGGCCCTCAAGGCTCCCCCTACGGGCGGCCCTAACGGGCCGGCCTTGACCGCCCCTCCCACCCGCAGACGATTCAACGGAATCGCCCAGCGCCGCTCACGCGCGCCCCTGAGCAACCAACCTCGCCACCAACGCCGGCAGAAAACTGACTTCGACTCCCTCGAAGACTCTTGACATCAAGCGCTTCTTCAGGAACGGCGTTCGTTTGCCCGCTCCGGGACCCCTGGCAGGCCAATACGCGCGACATATTGTCGGCACCAGGGTGTGCGAATCGGGCATTGTCTTACAACGTGAGCGGCCCCGTTGACGTTGAGATTCGGTGGCGGGCACCCGTCACCGATCAGGAGTTAGTTCTTCTCACTGAATCCCACGGCGGCCGTGCCGTAGCCGGATGGTGGGACCAGATCCGGCCGCACAGTTTGGGTTGGGTAACGGCACGCCTTGCTGAGGGTTCACTCGTCGGGTTCGTCAACGTCGCCTGGGACGGGGCCGACCACGCATTTCTTCTGGACACTAAAACCGACCCGGGGTATCAGAGGCAAGGGATCGGCACCGCTTTGGTCGAACTAGCAGTCAGAGAATCGCGCGAGGCGGGCTGCGAGTGGCTCCATGTCGATTTCGAAAAGGAACTTCGCCCCTTCTACCTCGGAGCGTGTCAGTTCCAACCGCCGCAAGGTGCTGGTCTGATCCACCTCCAGGAACCTGATTAGTCTCGACAGCGGTCTGGGTTTGAGTCGCCGTGCATAACGTCACCGGCTCCCAACCCGGTGTGTCAGCATCTCGGGGTGCAGCCAGACTCCACCGGGAGTCCGTGGCGGCTGATCGATCAGCGCCCTGGTCCCAGCCGCTGGATCAATGTTGTAACGAACACGTATGAGATGCCCGATGGATCGGCCACAAAGTGGGACCTAATGGTCGCCTCCGACGCTGTCGCTGTTGTCGCTCTCACCGAGGAGCACGACGTAATACTTGCCCGCCAATATCGGCCGGGGCCAGGCGTCTTTCTTAACGAGCTGCCCGGTGGCGAGGTCGACGAAGGGGAGAGCCCGGCGGAAGCAGCGGCCCGCGAGCTTCGGGAGGAGACCGGATTCGAGGGGGACTTGATCATCCTTGGTCATAGCTGGCAAGGAGCAAATATCACCCGACGGAAGTGGGCTGCGCTTGCTACGGACTGTCGCGCGCTCGGCAAGCCGTGTCTCGAGTTGACTGACGAGTTCTGCGAGACACTCCGCGTCTCGATGATGGAGTTCCGGGAGCTTGTCAGGTCGGGCCAACTAACAGACGCCTGGGCCGGATACCGGGCGCTCGACCACTTGGGTTTGCTCGGCTGAACACTGGACGCGGTAGGGTTCCGGCCGTGGGCTTCGCCGCCTCACGACCAAGACCCTGATCAGCACGCCGAACGTTCCATACCGAGCGGGTCGCGACGATCCAGCAGTGGCCGACGCGACGGAGTTGACGGCGTTTCGAGCGCTCAGCGACCTGCCTGAGAGAGGATCAGAACGATTCACAGAAGCGACTTCTAGGTACGCTCTCAGCGTGGAAGTCGGGCTTTATGCCGGGTCCTTCGACCCCGTCCATCTCGGGCAC
Organism: Acidimicrobiales bacterium; assembly: GCA_036378675.1. Lineage (NCBI taxonomy): Bacteria > Bacillati > Actinomycetota > Acidimicrobiia > Acidimicrobiales > Acidimicrobiales bacterium. Next base: position 4,209 of record DASUWA010000022.1, on the reverse strand, counting down.
ATGGCGTTGATCGCCACCGCTTCCGAGAAACTTGACCAGATCGTTGTGGTCGTTGCCACCAACCCAGAGAAGCGGACTGCGATGTTCTCTGTGCCGGAACGACTAGAGATGCTTTGGGCAGCGTGTCAAGACCTCGCGAACGTGCGGGTGGCCGCACACAGCGGGGTTGCTGATCGACATCGCCGCCCAGGTTGGGGCCACTGTGTTGGTGAGAAGCGCGGGCAAAGAACACGTGGATGAAGAACAGATGACCTACTTGAACGGGTGCGAAGGGCTCCCGACCCTCCTCATCCCCTCGGACCCGGAGACAGCGTTCATCTCGTCGTCGCAGGTACGCACCCTGATAGCGGTCGGCGCCCTCGACACGGCCACCAAGCTGGTGCCAGCCGGGGTCACTGATACCGCCAATGCACGCGACAATACGGCGCTATCCCGGTGATCCTGCGTGGGCAGATTGTCAGCGCATCGGGTTACGGCCAGGGCCACCGCGGGCCGATCGTGACTCGGCGATCGGCGTCATGTGATCAGGGTCAAGCGAGCGACTGGAGGAGGCTCTTCTCGATCGAACTGTCGAAGGTCGTTCTCTGATCCGGCGGCTCCGAATCGAGGGCCGCCTTGATTGTGTCGTCTAAGTCTCTGAACTCGAGGCCAGCTTGGAGTGCTCTGGAGATGTCCACACGGTTGGCCCCCTTCCATGCGGGATCACCAATCCATAGAGGGACGCCCATCCAGGGAGTGAGCCCGGCCTCGAGCAACTTCTGGCTTGGCACCCAAACCACTTCGACATCGCTTGCGCACACCCGCCGGCATGCCTCGACCAGCGCAGCGAAGTCCATCGTGGCTCCCGTGGCGTTGAACGTCCCGGAACGATTGTCCTGGACCAACCGCAGCATGAAGCGCCCGAGGTCACGAACGTCGATGAACTGCAGAGGATCTGTCGGGTCTCCGGGAGCCAGCACGACGCCGCCCTCGGCGATGCGCCGCGGCCAATAGGAGAACCGCTCCGTCGGGTCATGCGGGCCGACGATGAGCCCGGGACGCACGATCGTGGAGCGCTCGCCAAGGCGCGTTGTGACGAGCTCCTCACATGCCGCCTTTCGAGCCCCGTACCTCAGTGGCGTCTCATCGGACGGATCTTCCAGTTCGAGCACAGGGGCGCCTTCCACCGGAGGGATACTCTGGTCGGCGTACACAGAGACTGTGGAGACGAACAGGTAGCGCTCAACCGAGTCGGCTAGGGCTTCGAGCGATCTAGCCACGGTTGTCGGGTGGTAGGCGGCTACATCGATTATCGCATCCCATGTCCGTCCTGCCAGAGAGCCGAGATCGGACTGCCGATCTCCGTGCACCTTCTCGACTGCTCCATCGAAGAGGTCCGCATTGGTGAGCCCCCGATTGAACAGAGTCACCCGGTAGCCAAGCTCCAGGGCAGCTTCAGACACCGCCCGACCTACGAACTTCGTCCCACCCAACACCAAGACGTGAAGCTGCTTCGACACGTTGACGTTGTCCTCCTCGTCCTTACAGACCCAGTCAATCACCGACCGCGACATAAGACGCGTGCAATAACTTGCCTCTCTGAGGTTCGGGCTTGCACTGGTCGAGCCGAATCGTCGATCCGGGCGGGTACGGCGAGGCGGTTACTCCTCCTCGTCGAGCGAAGCGGCTTGCCGCCAACGAAACCCGACCCGGACCAGGTAAGCCCCAACAAGGATGCACGCGCCGCCGATAACCGTCCATACTGTCTCTCCAGTCATGAACGACCCGCCGATGAGGCCTACACCTTGGCCCAGCCAGATGACGCCCACCACCAAGAAGACGCCGCCGAGGGCAAAGAGGACGCGCACGGCACCAAGATAGGTCCCGGCCCGCGGGGGGAAGGACGAAGATCCTTGGGCTCTGCCATGCCAGACCGCGCCGCCATCCGGTTACGTATCCGCGTCAACCCTCGCGACCGAGTCCGCGCTCTGATCGCACTCCGATCCGCCACGATGGTGGGATGATTCGTATCCGACGAGTCCGGTCGAGACTGCCGATCGGGCGCACCTATGAGGTGGAGATTTCACCGAAGCAGCCATCGGAGCCACAGCAACACCGGATAACCCGCGCGCCGCTTCAGCTGCTTGAACCGTTGCTCGGTACTGGCGATTCCTGGTCTTTCATCGACGCCGCGGACCGAGCCTGGGCGGACGGAAAACAAGGGTGGGCTGTCGAGTTCGAGGAGCGCCCCGAATAACTGACCGTGCGCTCAGGTCGAGAGTCGCTAGCGAGCTTTGATCGCTTGGTAATCGGCGATCCGGCTCGCGGACGACCTCACGACCATCGTGGCGAACCCGGCTAGCCCCGCCATGCAGGGTGACCCTGTGTCAGTCTGAGGCAGTGAACGCTGTCATGCGGATCGAGACAAGTAGACCGGGCAGCTCGACGCCGAGCTTGGCGACGTAGCGGGCCGGTGGGTCAGAAGGGAACCAGCGGGCGTACTCCTCGTTCAAGCCCGCAAAGTCAGCGGGGTCGGTGAGCAGTACGCCGACCTCAACTACATCGTCCAAGCTGGCACCGCCGGCCTGAAGAATGGCTTCGCAGTTCTTCAGGGCCTGTCGTGTCTGATCCTCGACGGTGCCTGCTGCCAGCCTTCCCGTACTCGGAACAATGCCAACGATGCCCGAGATGTGTATGTGCGGTCCGGCCATTACTCCCTGACTAAACAGAGGGGAACTCGGCGCATCCGACGTTGCGATGATCTGCCGGGGCATGAAGCTCCTCCGTTTCCAAGCGGTCGGCGCTTGAGAGCAGAATCGTAGATAGCGGAGCTGGATCGGCGCAGAACATCGGCGCCGGAAGTTAAGTCCCAGGCGTCATCCTTCGCGCCCGATTCGGCGATCGGGGCGGCTTCAACGGCCCTCTCGGATCAGGAACTCAGGAAGGCCCGGCCACCGTCGGCGAGCCGAGCTCGAGCTCGCTCGACGTGGTGGCCAGTGACCATTTCGAGTGCATGTTCACAGCGGGCGCTGTAAGCAAGTACCCAGAGCGCAGCAGCCAGAGTGGCCCGCGTCTGGGTCGAATCGAATACCCGACCAGATGCTTTCTCGTAGGCGGCGGTGTACTCGAGGACGTCGTCGGCATCGGGGGCAATGGGATCGTCAATCTCGCCGGTGGACCGCCATGTGGCTGCGGCCTGACCCACGAGGGTCGATTCAGCGCACAGGGCCATTGAGTCCCAGTCGTAGACAGCAACGAGGGCGACCTGCTCGATTCGGATGTTTCGAGCAGACCAGTCGGTGTGGCCGATGACCGGCGGGCTTGCGTCGACCTGTCGGGCGTCTTTGGCTGCTCGCGCAAAGTCGTCAATCCACCCGGCCGCCTCGGCGCCCATGGAGAAGTCGAAGATCGGATTGTGAGGTGTCGGATAGAGTCGGTCCGCAGAGGGATTCAGAGGGTGACCGCCGAGTGCAGGAAGGTCGAGCGGGCGGCAAGCGTCGACCAGGGTTCCTAAGCCCGACGCGCTCGCGTTCATCTCTTCCTTCGTGCTGAACGCTTTCATGCCTGGATCGGCGACGAATGTCTCGACCGTTGCCCAAGCGGGGCCAGCTCTCGCTGGGCCCAGCAGCGGCTTGGCGCACGGGAACCCTCGCTCGGACAGATGTGCCTGAACCGCGACCACGCCTGCAAGGAATCCTTCCTCCCAAGCGGGCTGATACGCCTTGACGACGACTTCACTAGCGTCATCGAGTCGCAGCCCAGCCACGCAGCCGGCGGAGGACCCGTAGAACAGCGCCGACTGCACACCCGTCCCGAGGTGCTCCAAGCAGAACACTTCGAAATAGGCCGCGACCCGGTCGGGCTCCGACGTGCCGAACACCCCGATCTCCACACTGGCCGACTGCCAACGCGCGATATGCGAGCGCACCAGCTCGGCCAAGACTGTCATCGATCGAAGGTACACGTCGACCTGATACCGGGTCTGTGAAGGGACCTCATCCTCATCTCGCGCCTTCGTGAATGATGCGCCCGAACGCGCGCACATCTGGTTCGCTTGTCACGTCAACAACTCATGCCGATTCGGCGATCCGCGGGACTGTCCACCAAACGGTGTTTCTGGCTTGACACGCTGAGCTGATAGCTCGGCGAGAAAGGCTGGAGATGACTGCAACACTGGATGATGTGGCCAAGAAGCGGCCGGTCGAACAGTCGGCTGAGCAGGAGGTAGCG
>DASUWA010000021.1 GCA_036378675.1 Acidimicrobiales bacterium | reverse complement strand
GCATCGTGAGCACGTCCGCCCAGGACCAGGAGTTGTCGCGCCGCGCGGCGCGGGTCGCGGAGGCTCCGCCGATGCTGCTGGGCGACCAGCTGTTCCAGCGGCTGCTTCGCCACCGGATCGTCTTCCTGGGCCAGCAGGTCGACGACGACCTGGCCAACCGGATCTGCGCGGAGCTGGTGCTGCTCGCGGCTGAGGACGACAAGCGGGACATCAGCCTCTACATCAACTCTCCCGGGGGCTCGGTCACCGCCGGGATGGCCATCTACGACGTGATGCAGTACGTGCCGAACGACGTCGCCACCTACGCGATGGGCAAGGCCGCGTCGATGGGTCAGTTCCTGCTGTGCGCGGGCGCCCCCGGCAAGCGTTACGCGATGCCGCACGCGTCGATCCTGATGCACCAGCCGCACGGCGGGATCGGCGGCACGGCCACCGACATCAGGATCCAGGCCGAGCAGATCCTCTACCTGAAGCGGACCCTGGCCGAGCGCATCGCGATGCACACCGGCCAGACCGTCGAGCAGATCGAGACCGACTCCGACCGGGACCGGTGGTTCACCGCGGACGAGGCGAAGGACTACGGATTCGTCGACCGGGTGATCCGAAGCGCCACCGAGGTCCCGACGGTGGGCCCGGTCTCGTGACCTGGCGACCGGGAGCGGAGGAAGTGACAGTGAACAGCACGGGCAGTCCGCAGCGCGGGCCGGCGGGACTGTGGCAGCCAGCGGAGTCCAGGTACGTCCTGCCGTCGTTCGTCGAGCGGACGTCGTACGGGATCAAGGAGATGAACCCGTACAACAAGCTCTTCGAGGAGCGGATCATCTTCCTCGGAGTGCAGATAGACGACGCGTCGGCGAACGACGTGATGGCCCAGCTCATCACGCTGGAGTCGATCGACCCCGACCGCGATATCCTGATGTACATCAACTCGCCCGGCGGGTCGATGACCTCGATGATGGCCATCTACGACACCATGCAGTACATCCAGCCGGAGATCCAGACGTTCTGCCTGGGCCAGGCGGCGTCGGCGGCTGCCGTCCTGCTGGCCGCGGGCACCAAGGGCAAGCGGATGGCGCTGCCCAACTCGCGGATCCTGATCCACCAGCCCGCCGTGGAGAGCGGCTACGGCCAGTCCAGCGACCTGGAGATCCAGGCCAGGGAAATCCTGCGGATGCGCACCGCGATGGAGAGAGTTATTGCGCTGCACACCGGCAAGGACGAGGATCAGGTTCGTCGGGACGTGGAGCGCGACAAGTTCTTCACGGCCGAGGAGGCCAAGGAGTACGGGCTGGTAGATGAGGTTCTCACGACCCTTAAGCGCAAGACCGAGGTAGGGTCGTCCTAACCGGGAGGACTCAGCCGCCCACGGCGCGCCGGCGGCGGCGGTCCATAAGCCACAACGACAGGCGCCGAGGCGGTACGGTCTAGGTCTACGGCGGACAGGCTGGGCAGGACGCCGACCGCGGGTTGGCTGGGTGGCCGCCGACGGCGGCCCCAGGGCAAAGGAGTATCTGGGTGGCACGCATGGGCGACGGCGGTGACCTGCTGAAGTGCTCGTTCTGCGGCAAGAGCCAGAAGCAAGTCAAGAAGCTCATAGCCGGCCCGGGCGTATATATCTGCGATGAGTGCATCGATCTCTGCAACGAGATCATCGAGGAAGAGCTGGCCGAGCCCGCCGAGCTCAAATGGGACAGCCTGCCGAAACCCCGCGAGATCTACGAGTTCCTCGATTCCTACGTGATCGGCCAGGAGAAGGCCAAGAAGGGCCTGTCGGTCGCGGTCTACAACCACTACAAACGCATCCAGTCGGGCGGCGACCGGGCCGGCGAGGACGGCGTCGAGCTCGCCAAGTCGAACATCCTGCTGCTCGGGCCGACCGGGTCGGGCAAGACGCTGCTTGCGCAGACCCTCGCGCGGCTACTCAACGTGCCGTTCGCGATCGCCGACGCGACAGCGCTGACCGAGGCTGGCTACGTCGGCGAGGACGTCGAGAACATTCTGCTCAAGCTCATCCAGGCCGCGGACTACGACGTCAAGAAGGCCGAGACCGGGATCATCTACATCGACGAGATCGACAAGATCGCCCGCAAGAGCGAGAACCCCTCGATCACCCGAGACGTTTCGGGTGAGGGTGTACAGCAGGCACTCCTGAAGATCCTCGAAGGGACGACCGCTTCCGTACCGCCGCAGGGCGGACGAAAGCACCCCCATCAAGAGTTCATCCAGATCGACACGACGAACATCCTGTTCATCTGCGGCGGGGCCTTCGCCGGCCTGGACCGGATCATCGACAGCAGGATGGGACGCCAGGGCATCGGGTTCCGGGCGGAGATCCGAAAGGGCGAGGAGCGCTCCGAAGGCGACCTTCTCGCCCAAGTGCTCCCCGAGGACCTTCTCAAGTTCGGCCTCATCCCCGAGTTCGTCGGCCGCCTTCCAGTGATCGGCGCGGTCTCCAACCTCGACCGGACCGCGCTGGTCCGGATCCTCGGGGAGCCGAAGAACGCTCTGGTCAAGCAGTACCGCCGCGTGTTCGAGCTCGACAACGTCGAACTGGTCTTCTCCGACGACGCCCTCGAAGCGGTAGCCGATCAAGCGCTGCTCCGGGGCACTGGCGCCAGAGGGCTGCGGGCCATCCTCGAGGAGGTCCTGCTCGAGGTCATGTACGACCTGCCCAGCCGTAACGACGTCGGCCAGTGCGTCATCGACCGGTCGGTGGTGCTCGAGCGGGTGGCACCCACTCTGGTCCCCCGGACCGAGCCCACCCGGGCGGCGAGCCGGCCTCGCCGGGCGGCGTCATAGATCCCCTGAGCTGGGGGCTCGGCGACGCCCTCGCCTGGCTCGACGGTCATCAGAACATGGAGCGGATGCTGGCCGACACGCGCCGGCCCCCGCCAGACCTCGGACGGATGCGCCGCCTCGTCGACGTGCTCGGAGACCCTCAGAAGGCTGCGCCCGTAATCCATGTCACCGGCACGAATGGAAAAACGTCGACCGCTCGCTGCCTGACCGCCCTTCTCGGCGCCAAAGGTCTTCGCGTCGGAGCGTTCACGAGCCCTCACCTGGAGTCGATCAACGAGAGGATCGCCGTCGACGGCCAGCCGATCTCAGACGATGAACTCGCGTCGTTGCTCGGGGAGATCGCGGCGGTCGAGCCGCTGCTCGGTGACGACGTGAGGCTGACGTGGTTCGAGATCCTCGCCGGCGCTGCGATGCGTTGGTTCGCGGACTCTCCTGTCGACGTCGCGATCCTGGAAGTCGGCATGGGAGGAACGTGGGACGCGACCAACGTCGCCGACGGGATCGTCGCGATCGTCACCAATGTCGGCCTCGACCACGTCGAGTTCCTTGGCCCGACCCATGCTGACGTCGCCGGGGAGAAGGCCGGCGTGGTGAAGCCGGGCTCGACCTTGATCCTCGGCGAACGCGACCCGGAGCTGCGCCACATTTTCGAAGCGCAGAGCCCGGCGGAGCTGTGGTTGGCCGGAGTCGAGTACGACTGCGTTCGCAACGAGCTGGCCGTTGGCGGCCGGGTACTCGACCTGCGGACCCCCGGTGCCATGTACGACGCGGTGTGGCTTGACCTTCACGGCCGCTACCAGGGCGACAACTTTGCCGCCGCTCTCGCCGGCGCTGAAGCGTTCTTCGGTGGACCGATCGACGACCGGCTTGTCCGGGAGGCTGCCGCCACGGTCAGCTCGCCCGGACGGCTGGAGATCGTCGGCCGCCACCCCCTCGTTGTCCTCGACGGCGCCAAGAACCTCGAGGGCGCTCAGCGCGCCGCGGAGGCGGTCGCCGAGGAGTTTGGAGGAGCGTCTTCGGAGATCCTCGTTGTCGGGATGCTCAAGGGCAAAGATCCCGCCGGCATGCTCGAAGCGCTCGGCGTCCGACGGTCCCGCCTGGTAATCGCGTGCCCTGCGCCGTCGCCACGCACGCAGCCCGCCGGCGAAGTGGCCGCTGCTGCGCGCGCCCTCGGTGTCGAAGCAGTCGAGACCGAGTCCGTCTCTGACGCTCTCGAGGAAGCATCCCGCCGCGCCGGACCCGACGACCTCGTGCTTGTCACCGGCTCGCTCTACGTGGTCGGCGCCGCCCGCGCTGCCCTCGCCGTCGGCTCGCAGCAGTAGCTCTCCATCAGCCACCGCCGCGCGCTGACAGCGTGTCGGCCGGCTCAGGTGCCCGCGAAGAATTCGTCGACCGTGTACGGATCCTTGGGGACGGCCCACATTTCTACGGCTTTGCCGTCTCGGACGTGCCAGACGTGCGCTTCGTCGAAGTCGAGGTGCCTGCCCTGAAAGTCGATCGACACCTGCACCAGTGAGATGGTGTGCTCGTCTGTGGCGGCGATGTCGTGCACCCGGGTCTTCATCGAGAAGTCGACAAGAGTGAAGAACTCCATCATGTGCCCGAACACCGCATCCCTGCCCCGGTGCGTTCCGGCTGTGGGAAACCGGCCACCCTGATGAAGCACGACTTCTGGGTCCATGTGGGCGAACAACCAGTCGGTGTCACCTCGGCCCATCGCGTCGAACGCACTGCGGGCAAAAGCGGCGTTGGGATGCTCGCTCACGGCCCCTCCCTCCAATCTGGTTAGGACCCTAACTATATTGGGGGATTGCATGAAGTCAAGTGCAAGTACCGCTCCGCTCCTCCAGGTGCCGGATTCCTTCGAGCAGGAGTTCCCGGACGCCAGCGCGCTCGCGACCGAAAGTTTCATCAACATCGGTGTGCTCGCAGGAGCCGTTCAGGGGCTGGTCGAGAAGCTCGTCGCCCGGGAGGGTCTGCCTTCCGCGGCCGCATTCAACGTGTTGAGCGTCCTCGCCGGCGATCCGGCTCCACTTCGGCCGTCCGTGATCGCAGACCGGATGATGGTCACCCGAGCGACGACCACCGGACTACTCGACACCCTTGAAGGTGGCGGGTTCGTGCTTCGGACCCGCGCTGCCACGGACGGTAGGTCGCGTGAGGTCAGCCTCACCAGGAAGGGACGCGAAGTGGTGGACCGGCTTGTCCCGGCGATGCACAGATTCGAGCGGCATCTGATGGGATCCCTGACCGATCGTCAGCTTCACCAACTTCTCAGGATGGTGGCCGTGCTACAGGCCCGGGTTGCATCGATTGACCCAGACGTCCGATTTGGAATCCGAGCTTGAAGGCAGGTCTCCGACGGCTAGCCTCCTCGGCTCGTGAATCGCACCCTGGTCATATGCAAGCCCGACGCCGTGGAGCGGGGCCTGGTCGGAGAGATCGTCGGCCGCTTCGAACGTAAGGGGCTGCGCATCGTGGCCGCCGACCTGCGCTTGGTCGAGCGCGACACAGCTGCCGAGCACTACGTCGAGCACGAGGGCAAGGGGTTCTACGAGGACCTGATCGAGTTCATCACCCGCTCGCCGGCGATGTTCCTCGTACTGGAGGGCCCGGAGGACACCTGGCAGGTCGTCCGGACGATGATGGGCGCGACCAACCCGGCCAACGCCGCCCCCGGCACCATTCGCGGCGACCTGGCCACCGAGACCGGCGAGAACCTGGTCCACGGGTCGGACAGCGCCGATTCGGCCGCCCGAGAGATCGCGCTCTGGTTCCCCGCTCTGGCTAAGTAGCCCACTCGCCGGCCGACGAGACCCCGCCGGCGCCTGAGGGGGCCGCGAAAGATAGTGGCCGGTCGCAGCGACGTGGTGGATACGCTGCAGTGGGTGGACTGAACCACCCCGGGCGGGTAGCCTCTTGCCGACCTCCCGCGCCCTTTCGATCAGGAAGCTCCCTCGCGTGTCGGACAACTTTCTCGCTGGATTCTTTGGCCGAGACATGGCCGTTGACCTCGGTACGGCCAACACGCTCGTCTACGTACGCGGCCGCGGCATCGTTCTCAACGAGCCGTCCGTCGTAGCGGTCAACGTGAAGGACGACCGTCCGTTAGCCGTCGGGATCGAGGCCAAGCGGATGATCGGCCGGACCCCCAGTCACATCAAGGCGATCCGCCCCCTGCGCGACGGCGTCATCGCCAACTTCGACATCTGCGAGAAGATGCTCGCCTACTTCATCCGGCGCGTCCATGGGAACCGGAAGTTCGCCAAGCCTCGCATGGTGATCTGCGTCCCGTCCGGTATCACGGGCGTCGAGCAGCGAGCCGTGCAGGAGGCAGCCGAGTCCGCCGGGGCTCGCAAGCCGGCGCACATCATCGAGGAGCCCATGGCCGCCGCTATCGGCGCCGGCCTGCCGGTCCACGAGCCGACCGGAAACATGGTCGTGGACATCGGTGGTGGCACCACGGAGGTCGCGGTTATCTCGCTTGGGGGGATCGTCACCAGCCAGTCGGTCCGAATCGGAGGCGACGAGCTGGACGACGCGATCATCCAGTACATCAAGAAGGAGTACAGCCTCGCCCTCGGCGAGCGCACCTCAGAAGAGATCAAGATCGCGCTTGGATCGGCCTGCCCGCTCGAGGAGGAGCTGCACGCCGAGATACGCGGCCGGGACCTGATCACCGGCCTTCCGAAGACGATCGTCACCACCACCGAGGAGATCCGCGAGGCGATCGAGGAGCCGGTGTCGGCCATCGTCGACGCCGTGAAGGTCACCCTCGACAAGACCCCGCCCGAGCTAGCCGCCGACATCATGGAGCAGGGAATCGTCCTGACCGGTGGGGGAGCACTTCTGCATGGTCTGGGCGCCCGCCTCATGGCCGAGACCGGCATGCCTATCGTCATCGCCGACAACCCTCTGCACTCCGTCGCCATCGGTAGTGGCCAGTGCCTGGAGGAGTTCGACGTGCTGAAGGGCGTGCTGATGTCGTCGCAGAGCCGCTAGGCCCCCAGCCCTCTTGGCTGTTTACCGGCGCTCCACCCGCACCCGTTATGTCATAGCGGCGCTGGTCCTCGCCGCGCTCACCTTGGTGACCATCGACGCGCGAAGCAACGGCACCGGATTGGCGACGGATATCAGGTCGAAGGCTCACGACGCGTTCGCTCCGCTGCAAAGGGCGACCCACGCCGCGTTGCAACCGGTCGGCAACTTCTTCACTGGCGCGGTCGACTATGGAACCCTGAAGCGCGAGAACCAGCGACTGCGCGACGAGGTGGCGGGACTCCAGCGACAGCAGGTCCAGTCGGCCGCCGAGCAGTCTGCGGCTGAACAGGTCCTCGCCGAGCAGAACCTTCCCTTCGTGTCCGGTATCCCGCAGGTGACCGTCGAGATCATCGACAACGGCTCCGCCAACTTCGAGAACTCCGTCACCATCAACAAGGGCACGTCGAGTGGCGTCGCAGTCGGACAGCCTGTCGTCGCCGCAGGCGGGCTCATCGGCAGCGTCGCCTCGGTGAGCTCGAAGACGGCAACCGTCGTGCTCCTGACCGACCCGACGTTCGTGGTTGGAGTGAAGCTCGCCGGAAGCAACACCGGATCCGCGGACGGAAGCGGACGAGGGCAACCTCTACATGTCAGCGTTGTCAGCACCGACCAGTCCCCGCCATCCATGAAAAAGGGGGACGTCGTCGTGACCAGCGGCCTAAACCAGGAAAAGTTCCCTCCGAACATCCCGGTCGGCAAGGTGCTCAGCGCAGCCACCACCCCGGGCGCATCGGAGCCCGACATCACCCTCGCCCCCTTGGTCGACCTGAACCAGCTCACCTACATGCAGGTCCTCATTTGGTCACCGCAATGAGATTCGTACCAAGCCCTGCCGATCGCCTTTGAGTCCTCACACCGCAGCCCGTCTCCGCATCGCCATCCTGTTGATCGTCGTCACCGTGGCGCAGACCGCGCTCGGCAGCGATCTCCGGATCCTGCAGGTCGCGCCCGACTTCCTGGTGCTCGTCGCGATCTGCGGAGGACTCGCCGGAGGGGCAGAGGCCGGCGCGGTGCTCGGGTTCTTCGCCGGTGTCTTCATGGATCTGTTCCTAACTTCGACTCCGCTCGGCCTCTCTGCGCTGACCTACTGCATCATCGGAGCCCTCGTCGGGTGGCTTCGGGCGAGCGTCCTCCCGGAGCGCAATCTCGTCATCCCCGTGGCGGCGCTGTTCGGGACCGCCGCGGCAGTTCTACTGTTCGTCGGTTTCGGGGACATGCTCGGGCAGCACCACCTCCTGGAGGCGGGACGGTCCTGGCTGTTGAAGGTCGTCTTTATCGAATCGGCGTGGAGCGTCATCCTTTCCTTCCCCGTGGCCTGGTTGTACTCCAGGCTGGCGCGCGGATCTGTCGGTACTGAGCGACTAGGCATGACCCTCGTGGCGCCGCGCTCGCGCGAAAGGCTGCTCGGAGTTCGATGAACACCCGTGAGCAGGAATCCCCCGCGGTCCGTCTGACGATCCTCTTGGTGGTGGTCGCCTGCCTGTTCGCGGCACTCTTCGCACGCCTGTGGTACCTGCAGGTGCTCAACGCTCCGAAAGCGGCGGCGGCAGCTCAGGACAACGGAATCCGGCTTATCTATGTCCCCGCTCCGCGAGGTGTGATCCTCGACCGCAACGGCAACGTGCTCGTCGGCAACGTCAACGTCCCGGTCATCGAGGTCAGCCGCCAGGTCGCCGCTCTGAACCCCGACATGGTTTCCAGGCTTGCACCGCTACTCGGGATGACCGTCCCTGATCTCCAAAAGTTGATCAACAACGTCCAGTACAGCCCGTACGCGCCCGTGCCCGTCCTTCAGAACGCGACGCCGCAGCAGATCCTCTACATCCAGGAGAACCAGCAGCTCTTCCCGGGCGTCCAAGCCACCTCGATCTCGGAGCGGACCTACACGCCGGCCGGTCTTGCTGCCGCGAACATCGTTGGTTACGTGGGCCAGATCAGCGACCGCCAGCTGAAGAAGCTCAAGGGAGAGGGATACCAGCCGGGGGACCAGATCGGCTTGGCCGGAATCGAGTCGACCTACGAGAGCATCCTTCGCGGAACGCCCGGAGTCGAGAAGGTTCAGGTCGACTCGAAGGGCGACGTGCTCAACACGCTCAGCACCACCAAGCCCGTGCCAGGCCTCAACCTGCGCCTGTCGATCGACGGCAACGTGCAGATGACCGCCCAGACCGCACTCGCGCAGGGGATGGCCGCCGCGCACCACATCTACGACAACGTGACTCGCCGCGACTTCCAAGCGCCGGCCGGTTCGGCGGTTGTCGAGGATCCCAACACCGGGCAGATAATCGCGTTGGCGACGAACCCGACATTCAATCCGTCCCAGTTCGTCGGGGGGATCAGCCAGGCGAACTACCAAGCGCTGCTGAACAATCCGAACAACCCTTTGCTCGACAGGTCTATTCAGGGCCAGTACGCGCCGGGCTCCACCTTCAAGCTGGTGACCGCGACTGCAGGCCTGCAGTACGGGCTGATCACCCCGGGCTCGTACTTCAACGACACCGGCCACATCACCATCGGCAACTTCGTCGCCCACAACGACAACGGCGAGGCATACGGCGAGATCAACCTTCCCCAAGCGATCACCGTCTCCAGCGACAACTTCTTCAACACCATCGGTTTGAAGCTCTGGTACGGACGGAACCAGTTCGGCGACGACGCCCTTCAGAACATCGCCAAGCAGTACGGTCTCGGCGCTCCCACGGGCATCGATCTTCCGAATGAAGCACCCGGGAAGATCCCGACCCCTGAGTCATACGTGAGGGACCATCAGCTGGACCCCGCAGTGTTCCGTGAAGCTTCGTGGTTCCCCGGCAACAGCGACCAGGTCGCGATCGGGCAGGACGAGGTTACTGTCACGCCGCTCCAACTCGCGAATGCGTACTCAACCTTCGCCAACGGAGGGAAAGTCATGGTCCCGCAACTCGCGCTCGATTCGGAGACGGCTGACGGCAAGGTCGTGAAGTCTTTTTCCTCCAAGACCGCCCGCACCGTCACGCTCCAGCCTGACTGGCGCTCGGCGATGCTGACCGGCTTTCGTGGTGCGGTGAACAACCCGAAGGGCACCGCCTACGGTGATTTCGCCGGCACCCCGCTGGCCAAGATGGACATCGCCGGCAAGACCGGCACCGCACAGGTCAATGCGCCGCGGCAGAGCACGTCGGTGTTCACATCGTTCGCTCCGGCCGCCAACCCGCAGTTCGTGGTCGACGCGTTCGTAGAGGAGGCCGGCTACGGCGCTTCGGTCGCGGCCCCAGTCGTGAGGGAGATATACGACCAGTTGTTCAACATTCCGCTCCAACCGGTCGCCTACTCGACCGCCGGCTCCGGAGGTCAGAACTGATGGCCGCCCCTGGCATCGCAGTCCGCCGTGACGTCATCCCGGCTGTTTGGCGCCATGTCGACGTGCTCCTCGTCGGGGCCGTGGGGCTGATCAGCGCGTTCGGGTGCCTGATGATCTACACCGCGACGCGGGACCAGCTCGAAGCGGCGGGTCTGAGCCCGACCTACTACCTGAAGAAGCAGGCGACTTACATGGTGGTGGGGCTCGTTGTGATGCTTGCGGTCGCGGCGATCGACTACCGGTTACTCCGGGACTGGGCGCCGGCGATCTACGGCTTCTCGATAGTCCTGCTGCTTGCGGTTTTCGCCGTCGGCCACAAGAGCAAAGGCTCACAGGCGTGGTTCCAGTTCGGTTCGTACCAGTTGGAGCCTTCGGAGTTCGTGAAGATCGCGTTGATCATTTCGTTAGCGAGCTTCTGCGCGGCCGCAAGAGGCAAGCTCGGCGGCCGGGCTCTGGTCGCGTTGCTCGCGCTGTCGGCGATCCCATTCCTTCTCATCTACAAGCAGCCCGACCTCGGTACCGCGTTGGTGCTCGCCGCGGTGCTCGTCGCCGTCCTTCTGATCGGCGGCGCGTCCGCTCGCCACCTGGTCGCGCTCGGCCTCATCGCGTCGGTGCTCGCGTTCGGGGTAGTCCACTTCGGTGTTCTGAAGAGCTACCAGCAGGCGCGGCTCACCTCGTTCGTCAACTCCCCGAACCAACCCGACGCTGCGCTGCTCCGTTCGCCCGCCGGCGCCAACCTCTACAACCTGGCCGAGGCGAAGACGGCGATCGGCAACGGCGGTCTCACCGGACGCGGGCTCGGGAAGGGCACGATGACCAACCTGTCCTACGTGCCCGAGCAGCGGACCGACTTCATCTTCACCGCAGTAGGTGAACAGCTGGGGCTGGCCGGGTCGGCGGTGCTGCTTCTCCTCTTCGCGCTAGTGATCTGGCGAACCTGGCAGGCGGCGACCCTCTCCCGGGACAAATTCGGCACCCTGGTCTGCGTCGGGGTCCTGGCCATGCTCGCGTTCCAGGTGTTCGAGAACATCGGCATGACCATGGGGATCATGCCCGTCGCCGGGATCCCGCTGCCCCTGATGAGCTACGGCGGTTCGGCGGTCATCGCCACCTTCGCAGCCCTCGGCCTGGTGCTCAGCGTCCGCATGCGGAGGTTCTCTTAACCCGCACCACTACACTGGGTGGGGACATGACGTCCCTGTGGCCCAAGATCGAGCCTGCTCTCGCCCGGGTGCAGAAGCCGGCACGGTACATAGGCTGCGAGGACGGGTCGGTCGGGGCGGGAAGCCTAAAAGGGCTGGTCGGGTGGCTTTTGATCTATCCCGACACCTACGAGATCGGCCTCCCGAACCAGGGCCTCCAGATCCTCTACGAGATCCTCAACGAGCGCGATGACAGCCGCGCCGAACGAACGTACGCACCCTGGGTGGACATGGAGGCGGAGATGCGCCGGCGGGGGATACCGCTGTTCTCCGTGGACAGCCACCGCCCAGCCGCGGAGTTCGACCTGCTCGCCTTCAATCTTTCGGCCGAGCTCGTTTACACGAACCTCCTGAACTGCGTCGACCTCGCCGGGGTCCCGATCCACGCAGCCGATCGAGGTCCAGAGCACCCGCTCGTTGTCGCCGGCGGCCATTGCACCTTCAATCCCGAACCGCTTGCCGACTTCGTCGATCTGTTCGTCATCGGTGACGGCGAAGAAGCGGTGGGACAAATGACCGCCGCGGTGCGGGACTGGAAGGCTTCGGGTCGTACGCCCGGGTCGCGAGAGCGCCTGCTGCGCGAGCTCGCGTCAGTGCCAGGGGTGTATGTGCCCTCGTGCTACGACGTGGTTTACGAAGGGCCGGCTCTCGTTTCCGTGGCGCCGAAGTATCCGGACGTGCCCGAGCGCGTCGAAAAACGCACCATCGCCGACCTCGCCGCATGGCTCTACCCGAAACAACAGCTGGTCCCCATGACCGAGGTTGTCCACGACCGGCTGAACGTTGAAATCTTCAGGGGCTGCACCAGGGGATGCCGATTTTGCCAGGCGGGGATGATCACCAGGCCGGTCCGCGAGCGACCCGCGGAGCAGGTGACCCAAATGGTGTCCGACGGACTCGCCCGGACCGGATACGACGAGGTAAGCCTCACTTCTCTCTCGAGCGCCGACTTCTCGGGCATCGACTCGGTGGTGCGTTCGATAATCGACGATCCCGCCTGCAACGGGGAAGTATCGGTCAGCCTGCCCAGCCTGCGGGTCGACGCGTTCACCGTCGGCGTTGCGTCGGAGATCCAGAAGGTGCGCCGAACCGGGCTCACCTTTGCGCCCGAGGCCGGCACCTGGCGGATGCGCCAGGTCATCAACAAGCTCATTCGTGAAGAGGACTTGTACGGCGCGGTGGAGTCGGCTTTTTCCCAGGGATGGAGAAGGGTCAAGCTCTACTTCCTCACCGGACTCCCGACGGAGACCGATGAGGACACGCTCGGCATCGCGGAGCTCGCGCGCAATTGCGTCACCGTCGGGCGGCGCCACCATCGCGGGGCTTCGGTCACCGCTTCGGTTGGTGGTTTCGTCCCCAAGCCGCAGACGCCGTTCCAGTGGTTCGGGCAGAACACCCCCGAGGAGCTGCGCCGCAAGATCGGTCTTCTTCGCTCTGCGACCCGCGGGGACAAAGGCGTGCAGCTTCGCTGGCATGACCCCGAAGCGTCGCTCGCCGAGGGAATCGCCAGCCGGGGCGACCGCCGTGTAGGAGCGGTGATCGAAGAGGTCTGGCGGCGGGGCGGGACGTTCCAAGAGTGGTCGGAGATGTTTTCGCTCGATCTGTGGCGCGACGCGATGGAGGCGCACGGCCTGTCCATCGACTGGTACGTGCACCGTCATCGCGAACGGGGCGAAGTTCTCCCGTGGGACCACATTTCGGCCGGGTTGCACGACGACTTCCTGTGGCAGGAGTGGGAGGACGCGCTCGAGGCGTCGGGAACGCCGGACTGCCGGTGGACTCCTTGTTACGACTGCGGGGCGTGCACCGGATACGGGATCGAGCACGTGGTGGCGTCGGCGGTGGCGCCGGCGGGTGGCAGCCAGGGCACGGGTCAGGACCTCGGTTCGGGCGGGGACGTTCCTGTGTTCCTTCGCCCCACCGTTGGAGCGGGGGCGCGGTCGTGAGCGCGGTAGCCGCCTCCGAGCGGATCCGGGTTCGGATCCGTTTTGCAAAGACCGGCAAGATTCGTTGGACAAGTCACCGGGACGTGGCCCGCATGTGGGAGCGGGCGTTCCGCAGGATCAAGCTTCCGCTGGCGTACAGCGAAGGCTTCTCACCTCGTCCCAAGGTCAGCTTCGGCTTGGCCCTTCCCACCGGCTACGAATCAGTGGCCGAGTACATCGACGTCGAGTTGGTGGGGAAAATCGACGTCGCAGCCTTGCCTCACCGGTTGTCTGCGGCGCTGCCAGAAGGTGTCGAAGCCAGCGCAGCACAGGTCATCCCTGCGGGCACGCCATCGCTCCAAGAGGAGGTCACCTCGTGCACTTGGCGGTGGGCGGTGGTCCCCTCCGAAGGAGCGAATCCCGTCAGCGGCGAGGACCTAGAGGCGCGGGTTGCCCGCTGTATGGAGGCGACCGAATTGCCGGTCACGCGTTCCCGCAAGGGCGCGGAACAGACCGACGACATCCGGCCGAGCATCATCAGCATCAAACTCGAGGGACCCGCTGGTCGCTCGAATGTCATGGAGGGACCCGCTGGTCCCTCGAATGTCATGGAGGGACCTGATGGTCTCTCCGACTCCGGCGGCTTCTGGCTGGTCGGCGAACTTGCCTGCCAGCCCAGGTCCATCCGGCCCTCCGAGGTGACCCTCGCCTTGGGCCCCGGACTGGAGGAACGCCTTCCCCGGAGGCTTCACCAATGGATTTGGCGCGACGGCGCCCGGACCGAGCCACTCGTGATCGAGGGCCGCTCCGGCGCGATCGGCGCGCGGCACGCCGAGGTGCGTGCGTCATGAGAAGGGAAATCGACCATGACCGACTCTGCGTCGGCCCGCCCAGACGACTACGGGCACGAACACTCGAGTTCAGATCGGGGAGCCCAGCCCCCCGAGCAGGAAGGCGGCAGTAGCAGCACTCCTGGAACTTCCTCGAACAGCGCGAGGAGGCGTCGCCGCGGGTCTCGCGGCGGGCGCAACCGGAATCGGAGCTCGGACCGCGCGACCACCGCGCAAAGCGAAGATTCGGGCGGCGAAGATCGCTCCAATGAGGCGGAGAGCACCACGACAGCCGCGGAAGCAACTTCGCCTCCTGACCTGACTGGGGTGCCGCCCGGCCCGGTGGTTGCCGCCGACCCTCCGGCCAAACCGAAGATCGGCGACACCCGGCCGGCGCCGCCCCCGCGATCGGCACCCCCGGTGTCCAGTCGTCAGAACGGCGAGCCCGAATCCGCCGAAGGTGCGCGGTCCCGCCGGCGGCGCCGCGGATCCAGGGGACGCGGCCCGCAGGGTGAGCACCGTCCGGTCGAGGCAGTCCTGGTCGACGAGGCGGTCGAACTCGATGACGAGACAAGGGAGAAGCGCCGAGGCCGCGAACGAAAGGGACGTCCGGTCGGCCGCTACCTCATGGTGGTACACAAGGGTCCCTCGGCCACTCAGATCGCCGTTCTCGAAGGGCGGTCGCTCATCGAGCATTACGTCTCGCGCGCAGCAGACGACGCAACCCAGATCGACGGAAACATCTACCTCGGCAGGGTCCAGAACGTCCTCCCTGGAATGGAAGCGGCGTTCATCGATATCGGGACCCCGAAGAACGCGGTCCTCTACCGCGGCGACGTTCGCTACGACAAGGAAGACCTCGAGCCGACCGAAGCCGGCGCATCCTCGCCCACGCGCGGGCAACTCGCCGGCGCCGCCCGCGACGCCCGCATCGAGCAGCTCCTGAAGACCGGCCAGACCATCCTCTGCCAGGTCACCAAGAACCCGATCGGGACCAAGGGCGCACGGCTGACGCAGGAGGTGTCGCTGCCGGGGCGCTTCGTCGTCCTGATCCCGAACAGCGACACGTACGGCATATCGAAGCGCCTGCCCGACGAGGAGAGGAAACGTCTCCGCAAGATCCTCGATGACATCCGCCCGACCGGCCACGGGCTGATCGTTCGGACCGCCGCCGAGGGTGCTACCGCGGACGAGCTACGGCGCGACGTCGCGAGGCTTTGTCAGCAGTGGGAAAAAATCGACGAGCTTGCGAAGACGTCGCGCACCCCTGCACTCCTGTATCGCGAGCCGGACATGGCGGTGCGGGTGATCCGCGAGGAGTTCAACAAGGACTACCGCGGCGTGGTCATCGACGACCGTGCTCTCTACGAAGAAGTCCGCGACTACGTCTCGAGCATCAACCCAGAGCTGGCCGACAGGGTGGAGTGGGCGGGCGAGGCGGAAGATCCGCTGCCGGTGTTCGAGCGTTACCACGTGCACGAGCAGATCCATAAGGCGCTCGACCGGAAGGTTTGGCTCCCATCCGGAGGGTCGTTGATCATCGAGCGGACCGAAGCCCTCACCGTGATCGACGTGAACACCGGCAAGAACGTCGGCACGTCAAACCTTGAGGAGACCGTATTCAGGAACAACCTTGAGGCCACCGACGAGATCGCCCGCCAGCTTCGACTCCGCGACATCGGCGGGATCATCGTGATCGACTTCATCGACATGGAGATTGCCGGCAACCGGGCCGAGGTGGTGAAGAGGTTCCGGGCGGCTCTCGCACGGGACAAGACCCGCACCCAGGTATTCGACATCTCCGAGCTCGGCCTGGTCGAGATGACGCGGAAGAGGATTTCGGAGGGATTGGTCGAGTCGTTTTCGGAGACCTGCCCCACGTGCGGAGGGCGGGGGATCATCTTCGACCAGTCGCTTCTCTAAGCGGGCGGACCGCCCGGCGGGATTCACCGGGACTCTCGCCGAAAGGGTGCGATGAACGCCTTCGTGTTCGTGTTGGGGCTGCTCGTGGTGTTGGCCACAGGAGCCAACGTCCTGTCTACGCTGGTGCTGCCTCGGCGGCCCGCCGGCTTACGGGTGTCGTTGCGGGTGAACCGCAGTGTTCGGCTCGTCTTCGTGGGACTGGCCCGGCTCGCCCGTTCTTATGAGGCGAAGGACGCGGTCCTTGCGCCGGCCGCCCCGGCTGCCCTCGTCGCTCAGCTGATCTTCTGGGCGGCCGGCTTTGTCATCGGGTTCGGGCTAATGCTCGTCCCGACCACACATGACGTGCCGGACGCCCTTCTCCAAGCGCTCGGGTCGCTCTTCACGGTGGGAGCCGTTCATCCGGGGGGCTCCGAGAACGCCCCCACCGATGTGGCCGCCGGAGCCCTATGGGTCGTGGTAGTCGCGCTCCAGATCGCCTATCTCCCCGCCCTGTACGCCGCCTTCAGCCAGCGGGAGGGCTTGGTCGCCAGGCTCGAAAGCAGGGCGGGGGTTCCGGCGTGGGGACCCGAACTGCTCGCCCGCCACCAGCTCGTCGGCATCGTCGACACCCTGCCCGAGCTCTACTCGGCCTGGGAGGAATGGGCGGCGGCCGTGGCCGAGAGTCACACCACCTACCCGGTGCTGCTCCTCTTTCGCTCGCCCGAACCCTGGTATTCCTGGCTGCTGGCCCTGCTCGCTGTGCTTGACGGCGCCGCCATGCACCTCGCTCTGTCCCCGACCACCGCTTCGTCGAACGCCCGGCCTTGCCTCCGGATGGGGTTCACCGCTTTGGACCGGATCGGCACCATGCTCGGCTGGCAACTGGACCCGGACCCGCTGCCCGAGGAACCGATAGATCTCTCCTATGACGAGTTTGCGAACGCCGTGCGCATGCTCGAAGAAGTCGGTTTTCCCACAGAGCGCACAGCCGAAGAGGCCTGGCCTGACTTCCACGGTTGGCGGGTCAACTACGAGGCGGTCGCCTACCGCCTCGCCGACCGGCTCGTCGTGCCTCCTGCGCCATGGTCGGGCACCCGACGCCATGTCGGCCCGAACATCGTCGAGCCGCGACGGCCCCCGCATCGCCGGCCGGCCAGCGGTGCCGCAGCCTCCGCACCGCGTGCCGTAGTCCGGGGGCGCCGGCCGAAGCCGTCGACGAGATCGCACGAGCATGCGCCTCACCCGGACCGCACAAAACGTTCTCCCGATTCCCCCTGAGCAACCGAACTGCCGTGGCAGCTCCCGCAAGCTCTCTTCCCGCCCGGCAGGCTCGAGCCGGGCTTCCTATATACTTTCACTCTTGTGTATGCGGTGATCCGGACAGGTGGCAAGCAGGAGCGAGTCGAGGAGGGCCAGACCCTCTCGGTCGAGCTTCTCCGCGCCGCGGAAGGTGACGAGGTCAGCTTCGAGCCCATCCTGCTCGTCGACGGCCCGACCGTCCTGTCCAGCCGTGACCAGCTTTCCACCGCCAAGGTGTCCGGCCGGGTGGTCGGCGAGGCGAAGGGACCGAAGGTCCGCGGATTCACCTACAAGCCCAAGACACGCGCCCGCCGGGCGTGGGGTCACCGCCAGCGCTACACCACCGTCGAAATCACCGGCATAACCCGGGAGGGATAGAGAAGTGTCCAAGACCAAGGGCGGCGGTTCCACCCGGAACGGACGCGATTCGGCAGCCCAGCGCCTCGGGGTCAAGACCTTCGACGGCACCCTCGTGACCGCCGGTTCCATCATTGTCCGCCAGCGCGGGACGCGGTTCCACCCCGGCGAGAACGTCGGCCGCGGCGGTGATGACACTCTGTTCGCGCTCAAGGACGGCCGGGTCAAGTTCGGTAACCGCAACGGGCGCAAGCTGGTCGACATCCTCACCGAGGGCTGACCGGCGCCCCGGCCGGCTGCCGATCAAACGGCCGGAGGGGCTCTACACCATGTCCTTCGTCGATGAAGCACAGGTCCACGTAAAGGCAGGAGACGGCGGGGCGGGCGCGGTTTCCTTTCGACGCGAAGCGCACGTTGCCAAAGGCGGCCCGGACGGTGGCGATGGAGGCGACGGCGGGGACGTCTGGCTGGTCGCCGACCGTAATGTCGCCTCGCTTTACGGCTTCAAGGACCATCCCCACAAGCGGGCCGGCAACGGTACGCACGGAATGGGCAAGAACCGCCACGGCAAGGCCGGCGCTGACCTCGACGTTCCGGTGCCAGAGGGCACTGTTGTTCGCGACGCGACCGGTGAGGCAGTCGCCGACCTGACGGTCGCGGGCGATCGGTGGCTGGCAGCTCGCGGAGGAAAGGGAGGCAGAGGGAACGCCCGGTTCCTTTCGAACAAACGTCGTGCTCCGGCGTTCGCCGAACAGGCTGAGTTGGGCGAGGAGAGGTGGCTCGACCTGGAGCTCAAGCTGATGGCTGACGTGGCTCTGGTCGGCTTTCCGAACGCCGGCAAGAGCACGCTGATCTCCAGAATCTCTGCTGCCAAGCCGAAGATCGCCGACTATCCATTCACCACCCTCGAACCGCACCTGGGTGTGGTGCGGTTCGATGACCATGAGTTCGTCGTGGCCGACATCCCGGGACTGATCGAGGGGGCGAGCGAGGGGCGCGGGCTGGGCCATCGTTTTCTGCGCCACATCGAACGCGCCCGCGTGCTCGTGATCCTGATCGATTTGGCGCCGGCCGATGAACGCTCGCCGCAGAGCCAGGAGCGGATTCTTCTCCAGGAGCTTTCTCAGCACGAGCCGTCGCTTGTCGAGCGCCCGCGAATCGTCGCTGGTTCCAAGGCCGACATCGCCTCGGTCGGAGACTGGGAGGGTCTGCGTTTCTCGGCCGTGACCGGGGAGGGGGTGCGGTCGCTCGTCGGGCAGATGTCGCAGGCGGTCGAATCCGCCCGCCTCGAGCTCCCCCGTCCTCGCCGCTTTGTCGTGCACCGGCCGGAAGCGGCCGGCGTGAGTGTCGAGCGAGACGCCACAGGCGCGTGGAGGGTGCTAGGCCGCGCCGCGCTGAGGGCCGTAGCCTTGTCCGATCTGACCAACCCCGAAGCATTGGAGTATGCGCAGTCGCGCTTGCGCGGTCTCGGTGTCGAGCGCGCGCTGACCCGGGCCGGCGTCCGTCCCGGCGACCCGGTCCGCATCGGTGACTTCGAGTTTGAGTACGAGCCCGACGACGCGCCGGTGACACTTGGTGACCGACCGACCCGTGAAGGCCGGCGTTGAGTGAGCCGGACTTGCTAGCGAACGCCAGCGGCCGCTTGGCGGTGGTGAAGATCGGCAGCTCGTCCCTGACCGACGAGCGCGGTGAGATTCGCCCAGCCGCGATCGAGAAGCTGTGCTCCGAGGTAGCGGCGCTTCGCGCGCGCGGCGATCAGATAGTGATCGTGTCGAGCGGCGCGATCGCCGCCGGCCTGCCGGTTCTTGGCCTGACCCAACCGAGACCTACCGACCTTGCGATCCTTCAGGCTGTTTCCGCGGTGGGGCAGACCATTTTGGTCGACCACTACAACCGGGCATTGGCAAGCTACGGACTCACCGGAGGCCAAGTCCTCCTGGCACCTCTCGATTTCGTTCACCGCCAGCAATATCTCCACGCGCGCCAGACCCTACGGGTGTTGCTTGACCTCGGAGTCGTCCCGGTGGTCAACGAGAACGACGCAATCGCCGACGACGAGATCCGCTTCGGTGACAACGACCGGCTTGCCGCTCTGGTATCGCACCTCCTCCGCGCCGACGTGCTCGTGCTCCTTACTGACATAGCGGGTCTACTGAGGGGCGACCCGCGAACCGAGCCGGGAGCGTCGCTAATCGAGGAGATCGTCGAAGTCGATCACCAACTCGAAGGGGTGGCGGGCGGTCCCGGCACGCCGCACGGCAGTGGGGGAATGGCTTCGAAGCTGGCCGCTGCGAAAATCGCCGCCTGGTCCGGCGTGCGAGCGGTCATCGCTGCCGCCGATCGGCCGTCGGTTGTCGCCGACGCCATCGATGGCGCACCCGGCGTCGGCACCGTCTTCGTGCCGCGATCCCAAAGGCTGCCTGCGCGAAAGCTTTGGATCGCATTCGCCGTCGGATCGTCGGGAACGATTGTCGTGGATGACGGGGCTCGCGCGGCCCTCGTGGACCGAGGCGTCTCCCTGCTACCCGCCGGTGTCGTGCGGGCAGAAGGACACTTCGACATTGACGATGCAGTCGAGCTGGCCGGGCCTGACGGCAAGGTGTTCGCAAAGGGCCTGGTCCGTCACTCCTCGGCGCGGGTGAACGCTCTCGCCGGCCGGCGTACTTCCGACCTTCCCGTTGACGTGCCGCACGAAGTGGTGCACCGCGACGACCTGGTGCTGCTCCCTTGAAGATCATCGTTCGCCGCCGGCTGTGGCCTCTCGCTGGGATCGGCGCTCTCTTGGTTGCGTTGCTCGGTGGCTGCGGTCCGATCGCCGCCACCATCGACACCCAAAATGCATTGCGTGACGCCGGCTACCAGTCGGTCAGCGTGAACTTCAGCGTCGGCAACACCGACGAAGTCAAGGTCAGCGTCACCGTCAACGCCGGAGCCACACTGTCCCAGGCCGACGATGTCGCTCACATCGTCTGGAACAAATTCCACGAGCGCTTCTCGTTGTTGGCCGTCACGGTCCACGGCACAAGTCCTGCGGTCACGCGTGACTACTCCTACTCGGATCTGGTGACTCTCTTCGGTCCGAGGAACCCGGCCTATGACCGCACGTCGTTGAGCTCGGCCACCACTCGTCTCGGCGTGATCGTGGTTGTTGTGCTGGTTGTTCTGATAGCGGTGGTCGTCGTCGTGATCGTGATGGTCACGCGCCGGCGGCGGCGCCGGCCCCCCACCTGGCCACCGGGTGGTCCGCCGTGGATGCAAGGCGGGCCGCCATCTGGACCTGGGCCTTGGCAACCGGGCGGCCCGCCACACTGGCAAGGAGCTCCCCAGTCGCCCGTGCCGCCAGGCCCGCATCCGCCGGCGAGCTACCCCATGTGGCCGCCGCCCCAGGGCCCACCTCCCGTCGGTCAGGGTGGTCCCGGTCCCGGTCAGGCGCCTGAGCCGGAGAGCCCCCCACACGGGCAAGTCCCAGGTGGGGCCGGCACGCGTCCAGACGAAGCTCCGGCATGGCCGCCGGCGCCGCCACCTCCATCTTCTGACGACTGAGGGGGTTCGCGGTTGCTCCGGGGGTCTGCGAGGATGGAATCGGACCTCGATGGCAAAGGAGGACGCCAGTGCAGCTAGGAATGGTGGGACTCGGGCGCATGGGATCCAACCTCGTACGCCGGCTCATGGCAGGCGGTCACAGCTGCGTCGTGTACGACGTCAACGAACCGCCGGTGAAGACTCTCGAATCGGAGGGCGCAACCGGGTCGTCGAGCATTCAGGATTTCGTCTCCAAGCTGGACAAGCCGCGCGCAGCGTGGGTGATGGTTCCCGCCGCATACACCGGCGACACCGTTCAGCGACTCGCCGACGCGATGGAAGAAGGCGACATCATCATCGACGGTGGTAACTCCTACTACCGCGACGACCTGGATCGTGCGGCAGAGCTTAAGAAGAAGGGGGTGCACTACGTCGATTGTGGCACCTCAGGCGGTGTCTTCGGCCTGAACCGCGGCTTCTGCTTGATGATCGGCGGCGAGGACAGCGTCGTTCGCCACCTCGATCCGATCTTCAAGACCATCGCTCCGGGCGTGAACGCGGCTCCCCGTACTGAAGGAAGATCAGGGGAACCCACCACAGAGGAGCAGGGTTATCTCCACTGCGGGCCGAACGGCGCCGGCCACTTCGTCAAGATGGTCCACAACGGCATCGAGTACGGCCTGATGGCCGCGTACGCAGAAGGACTCGCGATACTCGACAAGGCGAATATCGGGCTCCACCCTCCCGACGAGGCCGACGCGGAGACCACCCCGTTACGCGATCCGCAGTACTACCAGTACGAGATCGACACCCGAGCAGTCGCTGAAGTGTGGCGACGCGGCAGCGTCATCTCCTCGTGGCTGCTCGACCTGACCGCACATGCTCTCAACCAGGACCCGAAGCTGGCCAGCTTCGCAGGCCGCGTGTCCGACTCGGGCGAGGGTCGCTGGACCTCGCTCGCTGCTATCGACGAGGCTGTGCCAGCGCACGTGCTAACGGCGGCGCTGTACGAACGGTTCTCCTCCCGGGGCGAAGGCGACTTCGCCGATCGGATCCTTTCGGCGATGCGAAAGGAGTTCGGCGGTCACGCCGAGAAACCGCCGACCGGCGCCTAGGTTCCGCTAGCAAATGGCCACTTGGGCTGAGTTCGAGGATGCCGCTCCTCACCTAGCTAGCAAGGGCAGGTCGCTTCTCTACCAATACGGACCGCCGCTTGGTTATCTCGCCACCGTGCGTCCAGACGGCGGACCAAGAGTCCATCCATTCTGCCCGGTCGTTTCAGAAGGCGGACTCTGGGGCTACATCCTTCGTCATTCACCGAAGGGCGCAGACCTTCGGCGCGACCCTCGCTTCGCCCTGCACGCCTTCTCCCCGAAGGACGTTGACGACGAGTTCTTCATTCGAGGCCAAGCGGATCCTTTCGAGCCGACCGCAGATTTGAAGGCGGCGATCATCTCGGCGGCGCTGCCCGCCAGGGTCGGTGCCGACGAAGAGCAGCTCTTCCAGCTCCACATCGACCGCACGATGGTTGCGACGTACACCCATCGCGGGCAATGGCCACCCACCTACGAATGTTGGTCCGCTCCGTTATGAGCGAGGAGTCTCGCCGACTTCAAGGTCACGCAGCAGCTGCACCACACGTTCACCGATTGCGTCCCGGATGCCCCTTACCTCATCGAGCGATTTGCCCTTAGGGTCGTCGAGCTCCCAGTCTTCGTAGCGCTTCCCTGGTACAACTGGGCACGAGTCACCACACCCCATGGTCACGACGACGTCCACCGCTTCGAGCATCTCCTTCGTCCATCGTTTCGGGGTCTCGCGGCCGATGTCGATTCCGATCTCAGCCATCGCTTCAACTGCAGCCGGGTTCACCTCATCGGCGGGCTCTGAACCGCCGGACAATGCGACCGCCCGGCCGCCAGCGAGATGGTTGAAGAAGCCCAGGGCCATTTGAGACCGACCGGCGTTGTGCACGCAGAGGAACAGAACCGCCGGCTGCTCATTGCTGCCACCCACGTCAAACGACCTGCTCGTGCGGGACGACTACTTCGGCCGCATCGGCGGAGGTGATATCCGGATACAGCGCCCGGATCAAGCCGAAGGCCACGACACCTCCCACAATCTGCGCCACCACGAACCCAGGAACCGAAGCAGGTTCGATGCCTGCGAAGCTGTTCGAAAACATGCGACCAACTGTTATGGCCGGATTGGCGAAACTCGTCGAGCTGGTGAAGAAGTATGCCGCACCGATATACGCCCCAACCGCCGCAGGAGCGAGCCGCAGACGATCTGAACGGGCCAGGGCGAATATCACCAGCACCAACCCGGCGGTCGCGACGACTTCTCCCAGCCAATGTGCTCCGGACGACCGATGCTTGGTGGAGATGCTCACCGCGGCGGCTCCGAACATCAGGTTCGCAACCACCGCCCCGCTTATGCACCCGCACACCTGGGAGGGTAGGTACCAGGCAGCTTCTCGCCACGACAAGCCGCCAAAGCCTGCGTCCACGAAGGAAACTACGGGGTTGAAGTGGCCTCCCGAAACCGGGCCAACCATCAAGATGATCGCGAACAAACCCGCCGCTGTGGCGCCCGCGTTCTCGAACAGCTGCAGCCCCGTCTGACCAGGCGACATACGTTGAGCCGCGATCCCGGAACCAATTACAACCGTTGCCAGCAGCCCGCTTCCAACGAACTCGGCGAGTAGACGTCGAGG
The DNA here is from genome assembly GCA_036378675.1 of Acidimicrobiales bacterium. NCBI lineage: Bacteria > Bacillati > Actinomycetota > Acidimicrobiia > Acidimicrobiales > Acidimicrobiales bacterium. The sequence goes on along the minus strand of DASUWA010000021.1, from coordinate 244 downwards.
GAGGGGAGCGGTCATAGAGCGCTCAGCAGCAACGCTCGGTGCTACCGGAGTTGGCTGTCACTGCGCCGGGTGCGCATGTCTCGGTCGTGCAACCCCACGCGTCCTCCTGGGGAGCGTCGGCGAGAACCGTGTAAACCTCCCAGGGGGCGCCGTCGGGATCATCGACCCAAGCTTTGTCCTGGACGGCGAAGCAGCATGTCGTCGACTCCTGAACGTCGGGCTCGAGCCCTTCACCTGCGAGGCG
>DASUWA010000020.1 GCA_036378675.1 Acidimicrobiales bacterium | reverse complement strand
AACGGGGACTTCCTGCAGTTCGGCAAGCAACTGCGTAGCGGTTGGAGGGTACCGCGACAGCTCCAACCATTCTCAGGCGATGGTTGCCCTCCAGACCAACGGAGGGTGGGGAACGCCCACCATGATCACTGCACCTCCCAGTGCTCAAGCCAACCCCGGCGCGGCCTTGACCGGAGTATCGTGCAGCTCGGCCGGCAACTGCGTGGCGGTTGGAAGGTACCTCGACAGCTCCGTCAACGGTGAACAGGCCATGGTTGCCACCCAGACCAACGGGGTCTGGGGCCAAGCCAGTCAAGTCGGTGAACCTTCGAACGCCGGCAGCGTTCGAATCGCCGAGCTACTGGCTGTGTCGTGCGTTTCCAATGGCAACTGCACGGGGGTGGGCTCTTACCTGGATGGCGCATCTCATACGCAGGCCATGGTTGTCACCGAGTCGAACGGCATCTGGGGCGCGCCCACCGCTGCACCACCGGTGATTGGTATCGGTGCGCCGCCGGACGCTCGGAGTGACCCGGGAGCCTTGCTGGACGGGGTCTCATGCACCTCAGTCGGAAGTTGCGTCGCCGTAGGCCACTACCTTGACAGCGCCTCCAACCAACAGGCTATGTCGGTTTCCGAAACCAGCGGCGTCTGGGCTCAGGCCACCAAGGTCATGACACCCTGGGACGCGGCCACCAGCTCGTATGGCGACCTGCGGGGTGTGTTGTGTACGTCACAGGGGAACTGTACGGCCGTCGGGTCCTACTGGAGTACTTCCAACCACCAACAGGCCTTGTCGGCTATCGAGGTCAACGGGGTCTGGAGACAAGCTACCGTTCTCGCTGCGCCGGCTAACGCCGTTCCCAACGGGTCAAGCGAACTATCAAGCGTCTCCTGTCCTACTACGGGCGCGTGTGTCGCAGCGGGCGACTACACAAGCTTCTCTACCGGCTCTCAAGAACCGATGGTCAGCAACCAGGTGGACCAGGGGTATTGGTTGGTGGCGTCTGATGGTGGGATCTTCACTTATGGTGATGCTGGTTTCTTCGGGTCGCATGGTGGCGCGCCGTTGAATAGGCCGATCGTGGGTATGGCCAAAAGTTGAACGAGACCGAAGGGCCGACCTTGGGGACGGTGTACTGCGTCGTGGCAACTCAGTGGCATAGGCCGTAAGCCAGCCATCACCACGTAGCTCTAAAGCGCGTCGCTTGGCTCCGTGGCTCCAAGGCGCGGCGGAACCAGCTCTTCGAAGGCGGTGACCTGCGAGGTGGGCAAGCAGTCGGGCCCAGTCCCAGAGTCAACTTCGGTTAATTCCTCGAGTTCCGCTCGAATCGCGTCTCGCTCCTCTGCCAGTGCCAAGCGTCCGAGGGCGGTTCGCTGGGAGACCCGCATCTCCACAATCTGCTGCGCTTGGATCTTGCTGAACCTGAACGGCGAGGCCTGAAGTGCTGCGATGGCCGCGGATCGGTCTCCAGCCGTCCCGATGAGCGTCGAGACAAAGTGCCAGTTCTGGATCGCACCGAGGAGTCCGTCTAATACCTCCAGACGGGCGACCATCAGCATTCGATGGCGCTCCGCGAACAAGATCTGCGCATCTGACCAAGCTTCGTCTGGTATCGCCCACCGAAGTTCCGCTCCCCGGGAGTAAGCGTCGACCGCCTCCAGGATCCACTTCTTCATGCCCGAGGGCGGGAGACGGGATATCCGGCTCCAGAAGTGATTGCCTTCAGGGGTCAATTGCAGGCTTTTCCCATCCGCCTCGACGAGCTTGGTTCTGAGGAGTTGAGTTACGGCGTCATCGAACAGCTCGCGGCCGATCAGGCTCCCTTCCCCGGTGTTGATCGACACCTCCGCAATGATGTCGGAGACGGGTCGAAGCCCTTCTGAGCTCGAACCAGAAGGCGCGATGGAGCGGAACACCGCCACAGCCAGCCCTCGACCCTTCACGTGTACCAGATTAGGTGAGCCGGTGCACAACTCTCACATTGACACCGCCAATCCAGAAACCGATGTTGCCCACGCGTTAGTACGCGGTGACGGACCGGTTACCGCCCACTACGAGTTCTCGAGCCGAGAGCCGACGCGGTGGAGCGTTCCATCGGGATCGACGTAACCGAACTCCCTCAGCCCGTACTCCCTCTCCAGCACGTCGCCGAAACGCCCCGCGACTCCTGAGGCGATCCATTCCGCTCGGACAGCGTCCGCATTCGACACGTAGATGTAGACGTGTGCCGCGGTCCGCCCGGGGTCGTGTTCATCCCACTCGGTCACATGCAACGACACGTTCCCTCGATAGGCGAACCCGTACCCCGTGCCGTGACCATAAGACTTGACCGTGAAACCCAATCGGCTGTACCGGTCGAGGGCCGCTGCGAGGTCCAGGACCGGGATCACTGGAGCTACGGTCTCGAAGACCACCTCATCGGACATCCGACATCCCCCCTGTTCGGCAGCGCGTCCAAGCGGAGATTCTCGCACGCGGTACGCCGACACCACTCGGCCACTGTTCGCGCGACGTCGAGCACCAGACCTCGCCGATGGATAACCTTGAAATAGTGAAGGGTGACCGAGTCGAGGTGCTGGTCGACGTTGGGAGTTCGGCCGTACAGCGCTTCGAGATCGAGGCCACACGCGCCGGTCGCCGAGTCGAAGTGACTCAGTCAAGAGGGACCGTCGAGGTTACGGAAGTGACCCGTTCAGGTACTCCGATCCGGACCGCCCGCTTTATGGCATCCCGAGTCGTCGCGGTCGTCGAGCACCCGTCGGGGGAGACTGGCTAGCTCCGAAACGGGGCGCAGGCAAGGCTTTGAACTTTCGGCGGATGTTGGCTCCGCCGCCCGGCGACGGTGCCTAGGTTTTCGTCCAGAGCTGACCAGCAGGGATCGTTTCGAAAGGACGGCAATGGCTTTCATCCAGATCATCGAACTCACCACCAACAACTTCGATGAAGTCGAGGCTCTAATGGATGAGTGGATCGAGCAAACTCAAGGAAAAAGGTTGGCTCACCGAGCGACCGTCACCGAGGACCGGGAACGCCCGACTACCTTCGTCCAGATCGTGGAGTTTCCGAGCTACGAGCAGGCGATGGAGAATTCCAACTTGCCCGAGACGTCGGATTTCGCCGAGCGGATCGCAAAGTTGTGCGACGGGCCGTTGACCTTTCGGAATCTCGACGTGCGCCGAATAGACGAGTTGAGCTGATCCAAGCCAGCCCGCGGGCGTGCCGGGAGGACCGGTTCTGGCGTTCGGTCCGGTGGGTGGCTCCCGGGCTGGCATTCTCGATATGTGAGCGAGATAGGCGAGGCGTCGCTTGACGACGCGGGGCTACGCAGGGACATCCGGAGAGTGGTTGGGCTCCTCGGCGAGACGCTTACTCGGGTGGAGGGCCAGGAGGTCCTCGACCTGGTGGAGGCGGTTCGGGCCGGGAGCCGCGAGGACCAGGCGGCGACCGCTCAACTACTCGACGTGCTCCCCCTTGGGGACGCGACGAGGCTGGTGCGCGCGTTCGTCGCGTACTTCCACCTGGCCAACGTGACGGAGCAGGTCCACCGCGTACGCGCGCTGCAGGCCGCCGGCCGAGGCCAGAGTTGGCTTGCCCGAGCGGCTTCGGCCGTGAAGGAGGCCGGGGTGTCCGGCAACGAGATCGCGGCCATCGTGCCCCGGATTTGTGTGCGGCCCGTCTTTACCGCCCATCCAACCGAGGCCGCCCGGCGCACGACGCTCGACCATCTGAGGCGCATTGCCGATCTGCTCGAAGGGGATCGCTTCGCCCCGGTTGACGCCGATGACGATCGAGAGCGGCGTTTGGCGGAGTCCGTGGAGCTGCTCTGGCTTACCGACGACCTGCGAGTAGCCCAACCGGAACCCCTGGACGAAGCCCGCAACGCGGTGTACTACTTCGACGAGCTCGAGCGCTTCGTAGTAGGACGTGTGTTGGAGGACTGGCAGCACATCGTTACCCAGCTCGGCGTGGTAGAGGGTTCTCTGCGCTGCCCTCTCACCTTCGGAACATGGATTGGCGGGGACCGCGACGGGAACCCCAACGTCACCCCGGACGTGACCCTGGAAGTAATTCGGCTCCAGCACGACCATGGGCTTCGCAACGCTGTAGAAGCAGTCGACGCGCTCAGGCAGGAGCTCTCGATCTCAACGAGATTGATCGGTGTGTCGCCCGAGCTGCTTCTCTCCCTAGAGGCCGATCTCCAAAAGGTGACCGGAATCGAAGACCGGTATCGGCGGCTGAACGCGGACGAACCGTATCGGCTCAAGGCGACTTGCATCGCGGCGAAGCTGGCGTCGACCCGGCGGAGGCTCGAGCGGGCGGAGCGTCACGTCCCTGGACGCGACTACCTCGACGCCGGCGAACTGATCGCGGACCTGGAAGTGATGCACATTTCTCTGCTCGCCAACCGTGGGGAGCTTGTTGCTCGTGGCCTCCTTGCGGAGACCATCGCGAATCTGACCTGCTGGGGATTCCATCTCGCCGCAGTCGACGTGCGAGAGCATGCAGACGCGCACCACAGGGTACTCGCCTACCTGTTCGATCGTGTCGGTCAGCCGTACCACGAGCTCGACCATCTTCGGCGGCTGGAGGTTCTCTCATCCGAACTTGACAACAAACGCCCCCTAGCGCCCAGGAATCCTGCCCTTGAAGAACCCGAGCGACGGACGTTCGAGGTCTTCGAAGTGATCAAGCGCGCTCACGACCAGTTCGGCGATCACGTGATTCCGACCTACATCGTCTCGATGACACGCGGGGCCGACGACGTTTTGGCGGCAGTGGTTCTTGCCCGGGAAGCGGGGTTGGTAGACGTCTCCGCCGGCAAGTCGAGCCTGAGCTTCGTTCCGCTGCTGGAAACGATTGCCGAACTTCGTTCTGCCGACCGAGTGGTCGGCGACCTCTTGTCGGTCGCGCCGTACCGCCGTCTGGTGGCAAGCAGCGGAGGTGTTCAGGAGGTGATGCTCGGGTACAGCGACTCCAATAAGGAGGCCGGCATCACCACTTCTCAGTGGGAGATCCACCAGGCGCAGCGGCGGGTGTTGAGAGTCGCGCGACAACACGGCGTCAGGGTCATGTTCTTCCACGGCCGAGGCGGAACCGTGGGACGCGGCGGTGGCCCGACGCACGACGCCATCTTGTCGCTGCCTGCGGGAACTCTCGACGGTGCCATAAAACTGACGGAGCAGGGTGAGGTCATTAGCGACAAGTACTCGTTGCCGGCGTTGGCAAGGGAGAACCTCGAGCTCACGCTTGCCGCCGCGTTAGAGGCAACCGCGCTTCATGGAACACCTGCGTTGCGGGAGGACGAGCGGCAACGGTGGTACAAGGTCATGGACTTGATCTCGCAGGCCGCGTTCTCGTCCTACCGGCGGCTGGCCGAGCGACCCGATCTGTTCGGATACTTCTCGGCGTCCACCCCGGTCGACCAGCTCGGTGCGCTGCAGATCGGATCGCGGCCGGCCCGGCGGCCGGAGGGCAACTCGGGCATCAGCGGTCTGCGTGCGATCCCATGGGTGTTCGGCTGGACTCAGTCGCGCCAGATCGTGCCCGGCTGGTTCGGGGTCGGATCGGGAATCCAAGCCGCCCGGGAAGGTGGCAATGAGGACGATCTGCTCGAGATGATGGCCGGCTGGAGGTTCTTCTCGACGTTTGTGTCGAACGTCGAGATGACGTTGGCCAAGACCGACCTGGCCATCGCCGAGCGGTACGTCGATTCGCTGGTGCCAGCCGAGTCGCGCCATATCTTCGACATGATCAAGGAAGAGCATCAACGAACTGTCGATCAGGTCCTGTGGGTGACCCGGCAGTCGCACCTGCTGGAACGGGCGCCCGTGCTTCGCCGGACGCTCGAGGTGCGCGACATGTACCTCGCTCCGATCCACGATTTACAAACTGCCCTTTTGAAAAGAGTTCGTTCGGTGCAGGGGACGCCGGATCCCGAACTTCAGCGTGCCCTGTTGCTCACGATCAACGGAATCGCGGCCGGCCTCCGGAACACGGGTTGACCGGCGCCGAAGCGGGGAGCGCGAGGTGCTTGCTGGGGTGACAGCACCCCTGCGCTCCCCTGACCATCGGGATACGCGGCTGAAGCGAACCGATCCTCGGATCGGCCGCTAGAAATCCCACATACCCCTTCCGTCTCATAGACCCCTGCCAGGTGTGGCCGCTACGGTCACGCCGCCCTGCCCGGGGCGCCTACTGCCTCGCACGACCATGCCCGCCGCGCTTCGGCTCGCTGGAGTGATTGCTAGCACACCTCCGATTAGTCACGATCTATGACATTTGTCACAGATTGTCCGTGACTCGTATTGATACAAGTGACATGCTCTTGTTGATGGAGCTGAATCTCTTGGCGGATTTGGCGCCCGCCGAACGCGAAGCGTTCGTGTCGAGATGCACTGTCCGGCGTTTCTCGAGGCGGGAGCCGCTGTTCGTTCATGGTGATCCGAGCGACGGGATGCACGTCGTCAATGCCGGAAGGGTGATGGTCCGGATATCCACGCCTGGGGGAGACGAGGCGTCGCTCACCGTCGCCGGCCCCGGGCAGTCCGTGGGGGAGCAGTCGCTGCTGATGGAGGACGGAAGGAGATCGGCATCGGCAGTGGCGCTCGAACGAGTCGAGACTTACTTCCTCTCGAAGTCAGCGTTCGTAGCCCTGAGGGAGGCGGATCGTACATTTGACCGGGTACTTCTGCGCCTCCTTGCGGCACGGGTTCTCCGTCTGACCGACCAGTTGGTCGAAGCGCTGTACGTCCCCGCCACGACCAGGGTCATCCGGCGAATCGCCGACGCCGCGTCTCTCTACGGGGACGGGACCATCCCCTTGACCCAGGAGGAGGTCGCGGCGATGGCCGGCACTACCCGGCCGACCGTCAACCGCGTTCTGCGAGCTGCTCAGGAAGCCGGCGCGCTCGATTTGGCGAGACGGCGGATCGAGGTGCGGGACCTCGACTTGTTGTTGCGGATGGGCGCTGAGTCCTGAGGAAAGAACCGGAGGCATGACAAAAAGGGGGGTGGCTCCTCTTGGGGAGCCACCCCTGCCCCTTCCTTGCCCTCCGCTGCCGGATTCCCTGCCCCTGAACCGTCAACGATCCGACGTGGCAATGATGCTGTCGGCGCCCAGGACGTATCTGTATCGCCTGCAACACAGTTAGTGTGACCTTCGTCATATCTAGGCACATTTTGGGACGCATCGGCCGGCGGCCGCCACGGTGAGAGGCGGCGTTGGCGCTCACCGGAGAACTTCCAGGGGACGGGCTACGCCGGATAGGTGTCAACGTCCGTCGCTTTCACCGATGCCCAGATGGGCCCTCCGTCTGCAAGATGCAGCTCCGCGACCGCGGCGGGTGTGACCTCGGCGATCAGCGGTACCGGTCCGTTGATACGCAGGCGAGCGCGGTCTCCGGTGAAGTTCAGCTCGCCGGCATCGCCGGCCCACAAGTTCCGAGCGCTGCTCTCGGGGGCATGCCTGTGCAAGGTGATCGCGTTGGGGCGGATGGCGACGAAGGTCGGGCCGCTGCCATCGGTCGCTGTCGTGATGACCTCACCGTTGTCCAGCCGGACCGTCGTTCGCTCCGCGATTCCGGTGAGCAGGTTGAGCCCGACCATCGTCGCGACCCACGCCGACCGGGGACGGGCGGTGACCTCGACCAGGGGCCCTTGCTGGGTGATGCGTCCGTCCTCCAGAACGATCAGCCATTGGGCCAGCGCGGCCGCTTCGACTGGGTCATGGGTCACGACGAGGCGAGCGCCCGGATACGTGGCTAGTTCCTCGCGAAGCAGGTGCCGCAACTCCGCGCGCGCAGCTGCATCGACTGCAGCGAGTGGCTCATCGAGGAGCAACACAGACGGCTGGATTGCCATGGCGCGCGCGAGAGCAACTCGTTGCGACTGGCCACCCGACAGGTGCCTCGGACGCCGGTCGCCTACTTCGGGGAGCCCGACGTGGGACAGCCACTCCTGAGCCTTGTCGCGAGCGAGGCGCTTGGGTGTTCCGCGGGCGCGGAGACCGAACGCGACGTTCTCGATCGCGGTGAGGTTGTCGAAGAGGCGGTGCTCTTGGAACACGACTCCGATGTTGCGCTGCTCCGGTGGTATCCGAACGTTGTTTGCGGGATCCTCTACCACCGTCCCGTCGATTGCGACGCGGCCACGCTGTATCGGCAATAGCCCGGCCAGGGCCCGAACCAGCGTGGTCTTGCCGGCGCCGTTAGGACCGACCAGTGCGACGACCGACTCCCGATCAACTTTCAAGTTCAAGTCGAGGTTAAGTGCCCCGACCGGAACTGCGATCTCGGCGATCAGCGTCATGAGTTGCCGAGCCACCGGTCTCTCAGCAGTACCAGTACCGCCAAGGAAACCGCGAGTAACAAGAACGAAACCGCCAACGCGGTGTTCTCGTGTCCCGACTCGATGTCGAGATATACGAGGAGCGGGGTGGTCTGGGTAGTGCCTGGAAAGTTGCCGGCGAAAGTGATGGTGGCACCGAACTCTCCGAGCGCGCGCGCCCAGGTCAATGCCCCTCCGGCGGCGAGTGCCGGAGCGACCGCAGGCAAAGTGACCCTCCTAAAGCGATACGCCGGGCCGGCGCCTAGCGTCGCCGCGGCTTCTTCGGGCCGGCGGTCCATGGAACGGAAGGCCGCCTCGGCGGTCAATATCAGGAAAGGCATTGCGACGAACGCCTCCGCGACGATCGCGCCGGTCGTGTTGAACACGAGCCTCCAGCCGGTGAGGTCGTACAGGACGGTGCCGGCGAACCCGCGACGACCGAAGGCATACAGCAACGCGATTCCTCCGACCACCGGAGGAAGAACCATCGGCAGCGTTACCAGAGCCCTGATCAGGGATCGGCCGGGGAACTCACGGCGGGCGAGCAACCAGGCGAGCGGGACGCCGCACAAGATCGAGAACCCGAGTGCTCCTAACGAGGTTTCCACCGACAGACGGATGGCCGTGACCGCGTCGTGAGAACTGAGATCGCGGAACAGCGAGGACCACGGAGTTCGCTGCAACATTCCTGCCAATGGCAGCACGACGAGCGCGAGGGCCAAGGCGGCCAGCACCGCCAGTCCGACACCGCGAGGCAGCCTCGCGGCGCTACTGCGGTGGGAGGAAGCCGGCTGCCTCCAAGCTCCTCTGAACATCACCTGATACCGCGGAGTTGACGAAGGCTTCGGCTGCGGACCGGTTCTTCGTGGATTTGACCACTGCGATCGGGTAGGTGATCGCCGGCTGGTCGGAGTCGGGAACACTCACACCATCGACTGCCGAGCCCGCTGCAGCGACGTCAGTTACATACACAACTGTTGCGTCGGCTTCCCCGGTGGTGACCTTCGACAAAGCGGACTTGACGTCGGTTTCTAGTGACCTCGGTGTGACGGCGATGTGCAGCTTGGCAAGCACTTGGCGGGTGTAGTCGCCGGCGGGTACGCCCACCGCTTCGAGAACCACCGAAACCCCGGGCTTGGCCAAGTCGGGCAGTCCGGTTATGCGTTTGGGGTTTCCAGGCGCGACCGCGATCTCGAGCTTGTTGCGCGCGAATACCACCGGGTTTTTGACGAGGCCTGCGGCCACGAGTTTGCTCATGTTCGCCGTGTCGGCGGACGCGAACACATCGGCTGGCGCTCCCTGTTGTATCTGCGCGACGAGCGTGTTCGATCCGGCGAAGTTGTACGTGATGCTCAGACCCGCGTTCGCGCTGGTCAAGGTCGTCTTAGCTGAGTTGAACGCCGCGGTGAGGGAAGCGGCGGCAAAGACATCGAGAGAACCGGTGAGCGGCGAGCTCGTGGTCGGCGTGGTCGTGTCATTGCTGGGGGTTGTGCCCGACGACTTTGAAGAAGAGCTTGACGAGCAGGCCGACGCGACGACTGCCAGCGTTGCGAGCACGGACAGGAAACGGCGAGAGGACGGGCGGCTCACATTCCCTCTTTCTTTTTCATGTCCGGAACTTCGATAACTACGTTGGTCGACTTCACCGAAGCGACAGCCATCACGCCCGGAGCGAGTTGCAACTCGTCGGCCGCCTCCCTGCTCATCAGGGACACGACGCGGAACGGGCCGGCCAGCATTTCGACCTGCGCCATCACCTTGTCCTTGGTGACCTTGGTGACCAGCCCCGGGAAATGATTCCGCGCCGACTCAGCGACCGGGGGCTGCGAAGGTGACCCCGCTCTCTTGGTCAGGAAGCGCGCCAGTTCCTCGCCGGCGATCCGGCGGCGGCCACCAGAACTGCGGAGCGCAGGGAGCTCGCCGTTGTCGATCCAGCGCCGCACCGTGTCCGAGCTCACCCCGAGCAGGTCAGACGCCTGGCCGACCGTGAACGAGTCCATCGGGGCGAGCCTATCTAGTAAATGCGGCAGATTGCCAGTGAACTAGGCGTGTATGAGGGTTTGTCGCGCCATAAAGCTCGCAGGTACGAGTTTCGAGCCTAGGAGATTCGTTCCCGGATCCTGCCCCGATACCCCAACAGCAGCCACGTCCCGAGAGGAAGCCCGAGCGCGACCAGCACCAGCGCGACGGTCTCAGCGAGAGACGGCGAGGACGAAGAGGCCGCCGCGACAATTCTGACGGTTGCCACGACGAGATCCGCGGGCCCGGAAGCCGTGAGTCCGGACGCGTCGAAATGATGGGTGCCGTTGGATGCCTTGAGCGGCACCGACACGGTTGCGACGAAGGCACCGTGGGCGTCGGTCAGCGTCTTGCCGACGAGCGCCGGCGTCGAGTGGAAGGTCAAGGTGAGCTCGACGTTGGGAGAGAACCCTGATCCGGTGAGCGTGACCAGCTGACCAGGACGGAGAACCGGGACAGAGTTGGACCTCGTGGGGGCTTGGCGATTGCCGCCAGGCGACAAGGCCCGGCTTCGTTGAGGTCCGGGGGCGGTTGCACCGGGCGTGGTCGAAGGCACGGAAGTTGTCGTAGAGGTCGTCTGCGACCCCGGGAGAGTCACGGTCGTCCCGGGGCTCGGCGCTGACCCGAGGGGCAACGGCGCGCCGGCTGCAAGCACCACGGTCGTGTTGAGCAACCCGCCGTCAGGCCGGGTACCGCCGAACACCACGAGCTCGCCGGTGGCCGTGTCGTATGCGCCGGAGGCCGCGGTCCGCATGGCTGCCGTTCCGTTGGTCGACAGCTGCGACCACCCCGAACCGTTCCACGTCCAGGTGTCTCCGAGGGGAGCCCCTCCCGAGGACCCACCGGCGAGCACCACTCCTCCTGCGATCGGGTCATCCGCCATGACCGCGAAGGATCGAGCTGCGGGGCCGCTGGTGGGTGGCGTCTGGCTCCACGCCGAGCCGTTCCAGGTCCACGTGTCCGCCAGTTGGACGGTTCCGGGCGCCCCGGACGGGCCCGAGGCTCCGCCGAACACGACGACAGCGCCATGAGCTTGGTCGTAGGAGGCGGCAGCGTTTGTACGGGCGGTGGGCCCGGGCACATTGATTTGCGACCAGCCGCCCGAGCTCCACTGCCAGGTGTCTCCGAGGGCGATAAGGGGCGCGGCCGTCGCGTTTGTCTGCGCGGTTCCGCTCCGCTCGCCGAGGGTAGCCACTCCCGCGGCCGTCGATTGCGTCGGGGATGCAGTCGGGTTCGCAGGTACAGCACTTGCGGTGCCTTCGCCGCCGAACAGCAGCAGGTGCCCCTGACCGTCGTACGCCAGGGTCGCTCCGTCCCTGCTGCTCGGTGTGGTGCTCCCCGGTCGCCCGCCGATGTTGTACCAGGAGGCCCCGTTCCACGCCCATGTGTCGTCGAGTTGGTGTCCGGCGCCGTTGCGGCCGCCGAAGAGAATCAGCTGGTGCAGAGCCGGGTCGAAGGCCATCGATGCCAGGTACCGGCCGGGGGGCTCCTCGATCTGCGCCGGCGAGTAGTCGGTCCAGGTCGACCCGTTCCACACCCACGTGCTGTCCGAGACCGTTCC